>NZ_MKKG01000087.1:0-1129 GCF_001942325.1 Gordonia sp. CNJ-863 | reverse complement strand
CCGCCGGCAACAACTTCGAGCTCGCCATCGCCGTCGCGATCGCGACCTATGGTGCGACCTCCGGTCAGGCTCTTGCCGGAGTCATCGGCCCACTCATCGAGGTCCCCGTCCTCGTCGCGCTGGTCTATGTGTCTCTGGCGTTGCGGAAACGCTTCACCAGTCCGACGACCGCCTCCAGCCCAGATGTATCGAAGGAGGCTGTTCGCGATGTCTGAGAATGTGTTGGACGAACAGCTGAGTCGCGGCGAACACCGCGCGCAGCCCGAGCTGCTGATGCCGCATACCGTGCTCGCCCGTACCGCAGCTGACTTGGCCGCCAAGTACGAGGGGGTGGTGTCTCGGCAGACGGTGGAACGCTGTGTTTTCGAGTCCTACACCGCGTTACGGCGCACCTCCCGGGTACATGCGCATCTGACGACCTTGGCGGGCCGGTTCGCGGCTGATCGATTACGCGCCCTGGCCCAGGTCGATGGATCGGCGCCCAAGGATGTGCCCGAAGTTCTGTTCGTCTGCGTGCAGAACGCCGGCCGCTCGCAGATGGCCGCCGGATTGTTGACCCACCACGCCACAGGTCGGGTACACGTGCGCTCCGCCGGGTCAGCCCCCGCGCACTCGATCAACCCGACCGTCGTCGAAGCAATGACCGAGATCGGCGTCGACTTGGGCACGCAGTACCCCAAACCGCTCACCGACGATGTAGTCGCCGCCGCCGACGTGGTCGTAGCCATGGGCTGCGGCGACGCGTGCCCGATCTATCCCGGCAAGCGGTATCTCGATTGGACGGTCTCCGATCCCGAAGGCCGTCCACTTGGCGAGGTTCGCGCGATCCGCGATGACCTTGACGCCCGGGTTCGTGAGCTCCTTGCCGAGCTCACGGCCAACCATGTGTGACTTTCCGAGCATTCCTCCACAGCTGAAAGGGACTGTCTCATGCCTTCCTCTCGACCTAGCGTGCTGTTCGTGTGCGTCCACAATGCCGGCCGATCGCAGATGGCCGCCGGTTTCCTGACCGCTCTCGGCCGGGACAGCGTCGAGGTCCGCTCCGCCGGATCCGCACCTGCCGACTCGATCAACCCCGCCGCTGTCGAGGCGATGGCTGAAGTCGGTATCGACATCTCGGCACAGTCAC
>NZ_MKKG01000086.1:0-1166 GCF_001942325.1 Gordonia sp. CNJ-863 | reverse complement strand
CGCTGGTTGCGGGCACGCTCCGCCCGCCGGCGTGCGTGCTTGTGCGCGAGCCGGTTGCTGGTGGGCGGGGTGTCGTCCCCGGTGATGACCCGTGGGGTCGGTGGGGCTTGGGGTGGCTGTTCGTAGCGGATACGACGCAGGTTCGGGAAGAAGTCCTCGAGGTTCTCGGCGTCACCGGGGATGACGAACCCCTCGGACGTGCGGTACTCGGTGACCAGGTGGCCGTCGTCGTCGCGGTACTGGACGTCGATCCAGTCGCCGAACGTCTTGTGCAGGTGCCCGAACCGGCACTTGGCGTTCAAGTTCTCACTCGATGTGGCCCCACCCTGGGCGGGATTGGTGTGGTCGTACTCGGCGACGTGGTCCAGATCGGAGTCGAAAGCCGAACACCCGCAGCCGGGTTCGGTGCAATAGCCGTCACGCACCCGCACGAAGTCAGCACACGCGGTGGTGGGCCGGTACGGGTCGGCGGCTTGCGCACCGGGGTAGACGATCACGACGTCTTTCGACGGGACGTCCTCGACGACGATGCGGGCCGGTGGTGTGCGGACCGGGGTGACGGGTGTGATGGTGGAGTCCGACCGTTCGGCGAGATCGCGGACGTGGTCGTCGGAGATGACGCCGGCGCCGTCGACCCAACCGATCCCTGGTGCCCCGGCGAGGGTGGCGGCGTCGGTGACGACGTGGATGACGACCTCGGTGCTCACCGACCGGACCACTTTGGCGGGGTCGGGGATCTCGGCGTCACAGTCCTCTCGCTGGCATTGGCAGTCGAAGATGGTGCCGGTCAGCAGAGCGAACATGGCATCGGAGTTGCGCTGGTTACGGTTGCGGCCGTCGTGGGCGCAGACGGTGTCGGCGAGCGCTTTCACTGCTTTCGCGGCGATGCGAATGTTCTCCGCGGCCATCACGCCGGTGATCTCACCGGTGCCGTCGGTGAAGTTCTCGGTCCACATACCGCGCTTGTCCAACGCTTCACGACGCCGCTCCCGTACCGCGTCAGGATCGTGACGGAAGACGAGGCGATCGACCATGTCACGCAGCTTCGGTGTGGTCCAGGCGCCCTTCCTGGTGCGCAGGATGCGTTCGATCTCGGTATCGAGGTCCGCGATGACCGCGGCGTCGGAAATGAGGTCGGTGCGGGAGATGACCGTCTGGATCAACTG
>NZ_MKKG01000085.1:0-1228 GCF_001942325.1 Gordonia sp. CNJ-863 | reverse complement strand
TCGCGTTGTACCTCAGCGGCGGATCATCAGCGGCCCCAGAAGTAGTGGCGCCGCCTGCTGTGTCAGCGGTCGATAACACCGCCCAGTTCGCAGCCAGTGACCTCGCCCAGCAGTTCGTCTCGGCCTGGCTGACCACCCACCGCGGTGACGAGGGATCGCTGCAACGCTTCGTCGACGTGGATGCCGGGACCGGCGCGCTGCCGGCGCAAGCGCTCTACGAGTCCGCCGACACCCACATCGCCGGAGTGCGTGAAGTGTCTGGGGTCGACGGCGCCGACGCTTACGCGGTGACCGTGTCCGCCGAAGTCACCCCCGCTGGCGCTGACACCGCAACCCGCCGCTACTTCCAGGTGCCAGTGGTGGTGTCAGACAAAGGGGTGCGCGCGATGGCGATGCCCGCCGCGGTACCGGCACCCTCCACCGGCCTGACAGTCAACCTCGACTACTCCAACCAGCTCAGCTCTAACGCCGCGATCGTCACCGCCGCACAAGGATTCCTCTCAGCCATGCTCACCGGTGACGGCGACGTCACCCGCTTCACCAGCCCTGGAACCAGCCTCGGTGCGATCACCCCGGCCCCGTACGCCTCCATCTCCGTCATCGGAGCCCGCACGCAGAAGTCCCTCGGGGACTCTGCTGAGACCCCGGCTGATGGCCAACGAGCACGACTGCTGCTCACCATCTCCCAACAACCACCCGGGACCGCCAGCTCCACAGATGCACTCACTGGGGCCTATGCCCTGACGATGGCTGCACGCGCGGGCCGCTGGGAAGTCAGCGCACTCGACCCCGCCCCGGCGGCCGGCGTCAACGGATCAGACGTCGCGTCCTCGCTGGCCGGCGAGGAGGACGAGAACACCGACACTCCGACCGGCGCGGAGACTTCTGCTCCCGCCAGCAGCGAACCAACCTCTGACTCCGGCCTCGGTGGCGGTGATGACGAGGCGGGCTCTGACGACGTCCTGCCCACAGTGACCAGCGAGCCGAGCAGCCCGCGCGGCTCTACCTCTGCCCCCACCTCAACACCGTCATCCGGCGGCGGTGGTGGATCACTACTCGGCCCCGGCGGCATCGATCTGGGACCTCGATAACCCCCCTTTTCCCATCAACCCATCACCGACCACTCCACATGCGAAAGGACTCCTCATGATCACCGAGACAGCCACCCAGATCGTTCTGGCCGACGGGCTCATCGACACCTTCAACAACCTCACCGGCGACGTCATCA
>NZ_MKKG01000084.1:0-1268 GCF_001942325.1 Gordonia sp. CNJ-863 | reverse complement strand
GGGCCTGGTGCACGGATAGGTGACAGGGTTAGTCACGCGGCCTGAGGGGCCTCGTGGTTGATGATGGTCTCGAATTCAATGGGGGTCAATCTGCCGAGGCGGTCCTGTCGTCTGCGGCGGTGGTAGGTCCGTTCGATCCAGTGCACGATGGCGGCCCGGAGCTCGTCTCTGGTGGCCCAGGATCGACGGTCGAGGACGTTGTTCTGTAGCAGCGAGAAGAAGCTCTCCATCGCCGCGTTGTCACCACACGCACCGACCCTGCCCATCGACCCGAGCATGCCGTGCCGGGTGATGGCCTTCTGCATCTTCTTCGAACGAAATTGAGACCCTCTATCGCTGTGCAGAACGCAGCCGGCCACGTCCCCTCGCCTGGCGACAGCGCTGTTCAGGGCGGCCACGGCCAGGCGGGACTTCATTCTCGAGTCGATCGAGTACCCGACGATCCGGCCCGAGTAGACGTCCTTGATCGCGCACAGGTACAGCTTGCCCTCGGCCGTCCAGTGCTCGGTGATGTCGGTCAGCCACAGCTCGTTGGGGCCGGGCGCGGTGAAGTCTCTCTTGACGAGATCGTCGTGTACAGGCGGGCCGGCCTTGCGGTGCTTGCCGCGGCCTCTCTTGCTGATGGTGCTGGTCCAGCCGCCGGCGGAGCAGATCCGCCACGCCGTCCGCCGGCACATCTTCTCGCCTGCGGCTTCGGCCTCGTCGGCGAGGTAGCGGTAGCCGAACTCCGGGTCTTCGCGGTGGGCGTCGAACAGGGCGTTGGCCCGGTACGCCTCGGCGAGCTCGGCGTCGGTGATCGGGTTCTTGCGCCACCGGTAGTAGGGCTGGCGAGCGATCTTGAGTACCCGACACGCCACCGTGACGGGGATGCCGTCAGCGGCCAGCTCACTCACGAGCGGGTACCACCTTTTCCCGGCAGATTCGCTTGGGACAGGTACGCCGCCGCCCGGCGTAAGACCTCGTTCTCCTGTTCAAGCAGGCGCACACGCCGCTTGGCCTCGCGCAGCTCACGCGATTCGGCCGACGTGGTGCCGGGCTTGATCCCGGCCTCCACGTCGGCCTTGCGGATCCACTTGTTCAGGGTCATCGGGTGGATACCGAAGTCGGCAGCGATCTGTTCGAGAGTCACACCGTCTTCACGGTTCTGGGCGACGCGGACAACGTCGTCGCGGAACTCCTGGGGATAGGGCTTGGGCACAGCTGGCATCCTTCCAGGCCGCCCGGCAGGGCAAGCCAGATCAGATGTCACCTACTCGTGCACCAGCCCC
>NZ_MKKG01000083.1:0-1273 GCF_001942325.1 Gordonia sp. CNJ-863 | reverse complement strand
GCGTCAATGCCATCCTGAGTAGGCCCGGCGGGATTCGCTCGTTTCTTTGCTGCCCCAGCTTCTGTTGGTGGCTTATCCCGATGTGCGGTCCTGCCGGGTCCCGGACGATCGTCCGCGTGGCTTGATAGAAGCGTGCCGCTGATGCCCGATTGAGGCGTGCCCAACGACGATTACCCGGTACCTCGTTCACCCCACCGATCGGAGTCCTCAGTTGATCGTTATCGGAGTCGACGCCCACAAGTCCACTCATACCTTTGTCGCAGTCGACGAGGTCGGACGCAAGCTCGCAGAGCTGACCGCAAAGGCCACCACCGACGGGCACTTGTCCGCCATCGAGTGGGCCAAACAATGGCCTCAGCTCCAGTTCGCGCTCGAAGACTGCCGCCACGTCACCCGCCGATTGGAGGCCGATCTGCTCAATCGCGGGCATGCTGTGGTCCGGGTCAAGACCCAACTAATGGCTGTACACCGACGCAGCGCCCGCGAGCCGGGCAAGTCCGATCCGATTGACGCACACGCCGTCGCGATGGCTGCATTGCGCGAGCCGAACCTGCCAATCGCACGTTTGGACGGCCCCGCCCGGGAAGTCAAACTACTCAGCGATCACCGGCACGATATGGTCTGCGAGAGAACAAAACTCATCAGCAGGCTACGCTGGCACCTGCACGAGCTCGACCCTGAACTTCACGTCCCGGTCCGAGGGATCCGGCGTTACCGTGTGATGGACGAGCTCGCCGACCGGCTTACGCATTTCACCGGCGTGGTCGCTCAGATCGCTGGAGAACTCCTCAGCCGATGCCGGCAGATGACCCGCCAGATCAACGACCTCGAACGCCAGATCCGCGAGCGCGTCCGGGTTCTGGCTCCGTCGTTGCTCGCCATTCCAGGCTGTGGGGTTCTTTCCGCGGCGGTCATCATCGGCGAGACTGCCGGAGCGCACCGCTTCCACTCCAAAGACGCCTACGCAAAGTTCAACGGTACGGCCCCGATTCCGGTGTGGTCGGCGCAGGAGCGTGTGCGTCTCAATCGCGGTGGCAACCGTACCGTCAACGCTGCCTTGCACGCCATCGCCATCACACAGGTCGCACGCGGCGGCCTCGGCAAAGCCTATGTTGCCAAACTGCAGGCTGCGGGCAAGACCCGACGCGAGGCGCTACGACTGCTTCGTCGCCGCATCTCCGATCGCGTGTTCCAGGTCCTGCGTGCCGATGAATCCGAACTCGGGAATACCGCAAAAGGACCGTTCGCGGTGGCGGCTTGACATAGAAGCATC
>NZ_MKKG01000082.1:0-1275 GCF_001942325.1 Gordonia sp. CNJ-863 | reverse complement strand
TGTCCGGTGTGATCGAGCACCGCCTCGTGGTGCTCAACCTGGCCGTGGTGGTGCTGATCGGCGGCCGTGTGACCGGCGTGTTCAGCAGAGGTGTGCTCGTTCATGACGCCACCTTATACCCCTGGGGGGTATGTGTCGAGGGTGTGTGGGAGGTGCGGTTGTCGTCACCGGGTGTGGTGCGTGAGGTGAAGGCACGAAGCCGCAGGCTGTTGCTGACGACGAACACGCTGGAGAAGGCCATCGCGGCGCCGGCGAGCATGGGGTTGAGCAACCCGAGTGCGGCGAGGGGGATGGCGGCGACGTTGTAGGCGAAGGCCCAGAACAGGTTGGTCTTGATCGTCGCCAGCGTCTTGCGGGCCAGGGCGATCGCGTCCGCGGCGGCGTTGAGGTCGCCACGGACCAGGGTGATGTCGGCGGCTTGCATGGCCACGTCGGTGCCGGTGCCCATGGCCAGGCCGAGGTCGGCCGAGGCCAGCGCTGCGGCGTCGTTGACCCCGTCGCCGACCATGGCCACGACTTTGCCGTCGTTCTGCAGTGCGGTGACGGCCTGGACTTTGTCGGCGGGTAGGACTTCGGCGATCACGGTGGAGATGCCGACCTCGCGTGCGACGTGTTCGGCGGCCTTCTGGTTGTCACCGGTGAGTAGGACCGGAGTCAACCCCATGGCCTTCAGTCGGGCGACGGCTGCGGCGCTGGTGGGTTTGATGGCGTCGGCGACGACCAGCACCGCACGGATCTGGCCGTCCCAGGCCACCATCACTGCGGTTTGTCCTGCAGCTTCGGCGGACTCGCGGGCAGCTGTCAGATCGGGATCGTCCAGCGACAGGCCCCAGTCGGTGAGCAGGCTGTCGCGTCCGACGAGGACTGCGTGGCCCTCGACGGTGCCCTGCACTCCCATACCTTCGATGTTGGTGAATTCCTCGACCTCGGCCAGGGCGCCGAGCTCGGCGCGTGCCGCGCCGGCGATGGCAGTGGCGATGGGATGCTCGGAGGCGTCTTCGAGCGCACCGGCGAGGGCGAGTACTTCGCGGTCGGAGGTGCTGGCATCGGTGTGCACGTGCAGCAACGTCATCTGACCGGTCGTGACGGTGCCGGTCTTGTCCAGGACCACGGTGTCGATCGTGCGGGTGGTCTCCAAGACTTCCGGCCCCTTGATGAGGATGCCGAGCTGGGCTCCCCGTCCGGTACCGACCAGCAGGGCGGTCGGAGTGGCCAATCCCAGCGCGCAGGGGCAGGCGATGATCAGCACGGCCACCGCAGCAGTGAACGCTGCCT
>NZ_MKKG01000081.1:0-1294 GCF_001942325.1 Gordonia sp. CNJ-863 | reverse complement strand
CGTCGGCGATGGTGACGTGGTTGGCCCAGCTGCGGTCATGGTCGGCGACGGTGACCTCGCCGCACGCGATCCGCACCCGGTGTAGATCGGCGGTGATGTCGACAAACCGGCCGATCACTGAGGGGTGCACCGAGTAGTCGTTGCCGGCCACGCGCACGTAGTAGTCGCGGCCCAGCCGCACCCGAGTGCTCAACCCGACTTGTGGTGCGCTCGGCGGCAGCGTCGCCATCTGCGCCAGGTCCTCGGTGAGCACGTCACAGGGGCGTCGATCACCAATCGAGCGCACCACCCGGGTGTTGGCGTAATCGGCCAGCCAACGATCGAACTGGGCGGTGAAGTCGGCTGGCGAGGCGAAATGGCGGCCCGGCAGAAATGAGGTCTCGAAGAACCGGTTGTTGCGTTCGACCATGCCCTTGTATTCGGGATCGCACGGTGGTGCCAGCTCGAGTCGAGTGCCCAGACTGCCCACGAATCCTGCCGCCAGCGCCGTGGGCTTGCCCTTGCCGCCGATCGCGGATTCGCGGTCCCACACCAGCTTGCGGGTCACCGCACCCAGCTGCGACAGCAGCAACCACATCCCGGCGAGGATGTCTCCGCCCTGGCGGGAGGGGATCATCACCGCCGAGCGGTACCGGGAGAACGCCAACGTCATCACCAACACCGGCAACATCGACAACTGGTTGTGGCCCACCGGGATTCGGTAGTCGGGGAACCACAGATCCCATTGCGAGCACCCGCCGGGTTGATAGATCACCCGATCAGCGGGATCCACCCCGCGGAACTCCGGGCGAATCACCCGCACCCGATCCTTGAGGACCGTCAACGACCTTGAACCACCCCTGGTTTGATGCCGCTTCCTTCTGAGTCAGGAAGGATGAGCTCATGCCTAAGAAAATCGATCCGGAGGTCCGTTCGAGGGCCTTGCGGTTGCTGGAGGTGCACGGCGGCGAGTACACGTCGTTGACTGCCGCTGCCGAAGCGATCGCCAAGCAGGTCGGTGTCGGCGGGGAGACGGTACGTCGGTGGGCAGTGCAGGCACAGGTCGATGCCGGCGCCCGCGCGGGGACCACCTCGAAGGAGTCCGCCGAGATCAAGCGACTCAAGGCGGAGAACAAGCAGTTACGCGAAGACGTCGCCATTTTGAAAGCGGCGACAACTTTCTTCGCGGGGGAACTCGACCCCCGCAACCGATGATCGTGGCGTTCATTGATCAGATGCGCGCCAACGGTTTTGCGGTCGAGTCGATCTGCCGGGTCTTGCGGGAGCAGGGCTGCATGGTTGCCGCACGAACCTA
>NZ_MKKG01000080.1:0-1300 GCF_001942325.1 Gordonia sp. CNJ-863 | reverse complement strand
CGCAGTAGTTGAGGTGGCGGGCGACCGCGGCGTGCACGGTGCGCTGTTCGGCGTCGACGTCGCGATTGGATGCCAGGACGCGCCGCTGGTGTTGGGCGATGAGCATGCGCAGCTCGGCCCGTGCGGTAGGCACGTACTCGAAGTCGTCTTCGCTGGGGTGCGCGTCGACATCGGACTCGCAGGAATCGGCCTCTCGCGCGGCGGTGGCCGCCAGGTGGCGGATCGCAGTGGCGAAAAGCCCGCAGGACGCTGGGATCTGATTGACAGCGGCGATCTCGTCGCAGGCCAGGGAGAACTCGATCGACTCGAACACCCGCGGGTTCAAATGCCCGAGGACGGTGAAGGTGGTGCGCACAGCTGGGTCACCGTCCAGGTGGCCGGGTCGCCGGCGGGTTGTGCGGAGTGAGTGCTCATCGGCTCGTCCTCGAAGGTGTGTGGCCAGTTATCCGGCGGTGCGGTAGCCGGTGTAGATCTCGGCGATGATGCGGTCCAGGGCGGCGCAGTCGTGTGGGGAGAGCGCGGCGAGGATGCCCGAGTCGGTGTGCGCGGTGAGAACCGCGGTACCGATCACCGCCCGCGGTGTGCCGACTCCGGCTGTGGCGATCTGGGAGGCCACATCGTTGTAACCGATTCCACCGACAGTCACCGTGGATAGGGGTTCGAACAGTGTCCACAGGTCCAGGTGATCCGCGAGGTGGGTCAGCGGCAGTGGATTGAGCGGCCCGCCAACGACTTCGCGCAACGCCTGCTCCGGGTCAGAGGTGGGCAGCTCGACGTACTCGGTGTCACCGCGATCGGTAAGAACCAAGGCCTTCATCGTCATTCCCCTTCTGTTGATCCGCGGCCAACAATACCCCCTTTAGGGGGCAATGTGTAGCCTAAAGGAGGTATTGTTTCTGACGTGCACCGCTACCTGTCGCTGTCGGAATTTGCCGATCGCGCAGGGCTGTCCGTGGCGACCATGAAGAGTTACTTGCGCAAAGGACTCCTGCCCGACCCTGACGCGCTGGTCGGACGAAACCGGGGCTGGAAGGCTGAGACGGTCGACTACTGGATCCACAACAGGCTCGGCCGCGGCGCCCGCACTGATCTTCGCCCACGCTGAACGAGGTTCTGAGAAATCTGATCATGGGTACGGTGCTTTCTCCGGCCGAACCTGTTGTGTCCGTTGATGTGTACTACGAGACGAACAGCGTGTACTGGACGGGCTTCTGCGGGACCGCGGGGGTGGCGAAACCGATGCCGTGCAGCCCTGCTCCGGTGCGCAGGACCTGCGTGACGGGTTTGCCGCCGCGGGGGC
>NZ_MKKG01000079.1:0-1310 GCF_001942325.1 Gordonia sp. CNJ-863 | reverse complement strand
TTCCTGACCGCTCTCGGCCGGGACAGCGTCGAGGTCCGCTCCGCCGGATCCGCACCTGCCGACTCGATCAACCCCGCCGCTGTCGAGGCGATGGCTGAAGTCGGTATCGACATCTCGGCACAGTCACCGAAGATCCTCACCCCCGACACCGTCGAATCCTCCGACGTCGTGATCACCATGGGCTGTGGCGATGCGTGCCCGGTGTTCCCAGGCGTCAGCTACCGCGATTGGGCCCTCGACGACCCGGCCGGTCAAGGCATTGATGCGGTCCGCCCGATCCGCGATCAGATCCGCGCACTGGTCGCGGACCTGCTCGACGAACTGGTCCCCGCTAACCAGCAGGTCCACCAGTGAGCACACCACCGAAGGTGTTGTTCGTGTGCGTGAGCAACCGCGGCAAATCCGTGATGGCCGAACATCTCACGCCCACGGTCACCGACCGGATCACCCCATCCTCGGCCGGAACGAGTGCGAAGATCGGCGGTCAGGCCAACGAACTGTCCGCCCAGGTGCTCGCCGAAGTCGGCGCTGATGTCGCCGGACACGAGCCGCGGCAACTCACCGACGAACTGATGCGCGCCGCTGATCTTGTGGTGGTGGTCGGCACCGCCGAGGTCACCCCACCCGACGGCGTCGCCCTCGAGGTGTGGAACACCGACGAACCCTCGACGCGAGGCATCGACGGCGTCGAGCGGATGCGCCTGATCCGCGACGACATCACCAACCGGATTCGCGTTCTCGCCGACCGCATCACGGGGTAGGCGAGAACGCGAACCGAGGCTGTCAGCAGCAGGCTGTGCGCGCCTCGGCCTGGTCGGCGGCGCTGCCACCGCAGCACACCGAACCCTGCTCGGCGGCGTCGGCGGCGGCGTTCTGTTCCAGCAGTTTCGGGCTGGTCCCGAACGTCTCAGAGTCAGCGAGCACGGTGTAGACCTCCCACTTCTCCTTCGCCGGTCCGGTCACCCACACCTTGTCCTGCGTCGCGAAACAGCAGGTGGAGTTGATCTCCTCCTGGGTGAACAGGCCCTCCCCGGACAACCGGGCGATCTCGGCGTGCACCTTCTCGCTCGACTCGACCTCGACGCCGAGATGGTTGATCGTGCCGCCCTGGCCGGGATTCTCCAGCAGCACCAGCTTCAGGGGCGGCTCGACGATCGCGAAGTTGGCGTATCCCGGCTTGCGTTTGGCCGGGGTGGTGTTGAACAGCTTGGAGTAGAACTCGATCGCGGTATCGAGATCATCGACATTGAGCGCGAGCTGCATACGGGACATGACCATCACCTTCACCTGTGAGACATATATCGAACTAC
>NZ_MKKG01000078.1:0-1310 GCF_001942325.1 Gordonia sp. CNJ-863 | reverse complement strand
GCCCCCGCGGCGGCAAACCCGTCACGCAGGTCCTGCGCACCGGAGCAGGGCTGCACGGCATCGGTTTCGCCACCCCCGCGGTCCCGCAGAAGCCCGTCCAGTACACGCTGTTCGTCTCGTAGTACACATCAACGGACACAACAGGTTCGGCCGGAGAAAGCACCGTACCCATGATCAGATTTCTCAGAACCTCGTTCAGCGTGGGCGAAGATCAGTGCGGGCGCCGCGGCCGAGCCTGTTGTGGATCCAGTAGTCGACCGTCTCAGCCTTCCAGCCCCGGTTTCGTCCGACCAGCGCGTCAGGTCGGGCAGGAGTCCTTTGCGCAAGTAACTCTTCATGGTCGCCACGGACAGCCCTGCGCGATCGGCAAATTCCGACAGCGACAGGTAGCGGTACACGTCTAGAAACAATACCTCCTTTAGGCTACACATTGCCCCCTAAAGGAGGTATTGTTCGGCTGCGGGTCAACAGAGGGGAATGACGATGAAGGCCTTAGTTCTCACTTATCGCGGTGACGCCGAGTACGTCGAGTTGCCATCTTCTGATCCCGAGCAGGCGTTGCGGGAAGTCGTTGGCGGGCCGCTCAATCCGCTGCCCCTCACCCACCTCGCGGATCACCTGGACCTGTGGACACTGTTCGAACCCCTATCCAGGGTGACTGTCGGTGGAATCGGTTACAACGATGTGGCCTCCCAGATCGCCACGGCCGGAGTCGGCACACCGCGGGCGGTGATCGGTACCGCGGTTCTCACCGCGCACACCGACTCGGGCATCCTCGCCGCGCTCTCTCCACACGACTGCGCCGCCCTGGACCGCATCATCGCCGAGATCTACACCGGCTACCGCACCGCCGGATAACCCCCACCTCGAGGAGGAGCTGATGAGCATTCACTCCGCACACCCCGCCGGCGACCCGGCCACCTGGACGGTGGCCCAGCTCGCCGAGCACCCAGCTGTGCGCACCACCTTCACCGTCATCGGGCATTTGAACCCGCGGGTGTTCGAGTCGATCGAGTTCTCCCTGGCCTGCGACGAGATCGCCGCCGTCAATCAGATCCCCGCGCCCTGCGGGCTTTTCGCCGCGGCGATCCGCCACCTGGCGGCCACCGCCGCGCGAGAGGTCGATTCCAGCGAGCTCGATGTCGACGCGCACCCCAGCGAAGACGATTTCGAGTACGTGCCGACCGCACGGGCCGAGCTGCGCATGCTCATCGCCCAACACCAGCGGCGCGTCCTGGCATCCAATCGCGACGTCGACGCCGAACAGCGCACCGTGCACGCCGCGGTCGCCCGCCACCTCAACTACTGCG
>NZ_MKKG01000077.1:0-213098 GCF_001942325.1 Gordonia sp. CNJ-863 | reverse complement strand
CCACCGCATGAATCGCCACAACCATGTCCACCGACCGCGGAACACACACACCCACAGCCACATCCGGACCCACACCGGCATCGATCAACGCACGCGCCAACACCGCCACACGATCAGACAACTCGCCGTACGACACCGACCGGCCCTCGAACACCAGAGCCACCGCATCCCGATCACGAGCCACACCCGCCGCCAACACATCAGCAACCGTCTCCGGCACCAACTCCCGCGACTCACCCGTCGACACAGAGACCAGATCGGCGCGAGCGGTGTCCGACAGCAGGCTGACGGAACCGACGGTGAGCGACGGATCCGTCGTCAGATCGTCGAGGAGTGCGACGAACGTGCCGGCGATCGCCTCGATCGAAGGACCGTCGAAAAGGTCAGTCGCGTAGACGATCTGACCGCGCCATGAACCGTCCTGCGTCGCGGTGCCCACGCTGAAGGTGAGATCGACCTTCGCCGAGTCGGTACCGGGATTGACGGTCTCGAGGGTCAGGCCGGGCAACTCGGCGACGAGCCCGACGCCGGGCTCCCCCGTCAGTCCGAAGTCGTGCTGATCGAACGACAGCATGACCTGACTCAGCGGGGCGAACGCTTCCGAACGCACCGGGTCGAGCCGCTCGACGAGGTACTCGAAAGGGACATCCGCATGCGCCAGCGCATCGAGGTCGGTGGCGCGGACCTGGTCCAGAACGGCCTCGAATCCGTCGTCCTCGCTCAACCGGGTACGCAACACCAGCGTGTTGACGAACATGCCGACGAGTTCGTCGAGCACCTGCCGGCCGCGGCCGGCGATCGGCGTCGCGATGGCGATGTCGCCGGAACCGGTGAGCCTGGACAGCAGCACGGCGAGGACCGCATGGGTCAACATGAATTCGGTGACGCCGTACGCACGGGCGAGATCGGCGATGCGCGAAGCGGTGTGGGCGGGAACCGTGAAGTCGATGGCTTCGCCGCGAAGCGACGCCACCGGAGGCCTCGGCCGGTCCGTCGGCAACTCGATGACATCGGGTAGGTCAGCGAGCTGCTGCTCCCAATACGCCAGTTGCGAACCCAGCACCGAAGTGGGGTCGTCGACGTCGCCGAAGACCCGGCGCTGCCACAGCGCGAAGTCTGCGAATTGAACCGGCAGAGGCGGCAACTCGGGAGCACCGCCGTCCCGGCGGGCCTGGTAGGCGACGACCATGTCCCGTACCAACGGGCCGATCGACTCACCGTCGCCGGCAATGTGATGGATGACTGCCAGGAGCAGGTGCGTGTCCTCGGATTCGCGCAGCAGGCGTACCCGGATCGGCAGATCTACGGTGACGTCGAAGCCCGTCATCGCCGCCTTCAACAAGTCGGCCTCGCCGTCGACGACCCCGAAGTCGAGTCCCTGAAGGGCGTCGGCAACCGACTGCACGGACTGGTACGGGACGCCCTCCACTGCGGGGAAGACGGTGCGCAGCACCTCATGCCGCGCCAGGACGTCGCCGATCGCCCCCGGAGGGCCTCTACGTCGAGATTGCCGCGGAGTCGCAGAGCCGCGGGGAGATTGTATGCGGGAGAAGCGGTGTCGAGACGGTTGATGAACCAGACGCGCTGCTGTGCGAACGACAGGGGGACCCGGTCGGGCCGCGGCCCCGCGACGATCGGTTCGAGAGTTCCGCTCCCGGGACGGATCCGGGCCACCAGATCGCGCACTGTCGGCGCTCGAAGACCATGCGCACCGACACCTCGGCATCCATGGCCTCGCCGACGCGCGCGGCGAGGCGAGTTGCCGACAACGAGTTGCCGCCGAGGTCGAAGAAGGACCCGGCGACGCTGATCTCCTCGGCACCCAGCACGTCGGCGAATGCAGCCGCGACCAGCCGTTCGGCTTCATCAGCGGGCGGCACGAACTCGGCCGTCGAGCGGAATTCCGGTTGCGGCAGCGCTTTTCGATCAGCCTTGCCGGTCGGGTTGAGCGGGATCGAGTCGAGGACGACGAGCGCCTCGGGCACCATGTACGGCGGCAGCGACCGCGACACGGCGGCGAGCGCATCGTCGGGTGACACCGAACGACCGGGTTCGGCGGTCACATACGCGGCCAGCCGGGTACCTGCCGGGGTCGGTATGCCGACGACGACGGCCGACGCGACCTCCGGCAGGTCACGAAGCGCAGCCTCGATGTCACCGAGTTCGATTCGCAGACCACGGATCTTGACCTGGAAGTCGGAACGACCGACGTATTCGAGGGTCATCGACGAGGTCCATCGCACGAGGTCGCCTGTGCGGTACATGCGCTCACCTGTGGCACCGAACGGGTTCGCGACGAACCTCTCGGCGGTCCGGGCGGGCTGGTGCGCGTATCCGCGGGCCAACGGCGGACCCGCGAGGTAGAGCTCGCCGACCACTCCGATGGGGACAGGCCGCAACGACTCGTCGAGCACAAGGGTCGTGATGCCCTGGACAGGCGCACCGATCGTGACCGGCGCACCGGGCCGTAGCGGTCCGGTGCCGGTCGCGATGATCGTGGTCTCGGACGGGCCGTACAGGTTGAACATCGTCCGGCCGCCGGAGTCCGGTCCCAGTGTGCGCCGGGCGATCTCGGATTCCGGCAACGCCTCGCCGGCGGTCATCAGGACGGGGAGCGCCTGCGCCGGGAGTTCCGGGAGGGTGGCCAGGACGCTGGGCACGATCACGGCGTGGGTGACCCCATGGGCGACGATCATGTCCGCGAGTTCGGGCCCGCCGTAGATGTCGGGGGGCGACAGGACGAGAGTTGCCGCATTTCCGTAGGCGAGTAGATACTCAAAGACGGAGGCGTCGAAACTCGGCGAGCTCACCGACAGCATGCGGGACCCGGCGGCGAGGCCGTAGTCCCGTGCTGCCAGATCGGCGACGTTCGCCAGGGCGCGGTGGGTGACCACCACTCCCTTGGGACGACCGGTGGAACCGGACGTGAAGATCAGATAGGCGGCGGAATCCGCGGTGAGGACACCTGTTTCGGGAAGTGCGCTGCCGGTCTCCCCTTGCAGGGCTCGCAGGAGCGTGTCCAGGTCGTCGTCCAGCACCGTCCAGTTCGGCCCCGCCGGCATCGCGGCGTGGTGTGAACGTCCGACTACGCCGATCGTCGAACCGGAGTCCTCCACGATCGCGGCGATCCGCTCGGCGGGATACCCGGGATCGACCGGACAGTAGACCGCACCGGTCTTGGCGATCGCCCACAGGACGATCTGCCCCGCCAGGCCCCGGGGAAGCGCGCTGATGACCGGCCGCTCAGGTCCGCGCCCGCGGCGATCAGCCTGTGCGCCAACGCCGTCGATGCCGTGTCCAGTTCGCCATAGGTGAGCTGCGCCGAACCCATGACCGCAGCGGGGCGGTCGCGGTGCACGGCGGCTGCGCGGAAGATCTCCGACAGGTTCACCGGCGGAGCGGCGTCGGGCCCGGCGACCACCATCGCGTCGCGGCCGGCCGCCTCCATGATGTCGAAGTCACGGACCGGCCGGTCGGGTGAGTCGACGGCCTGACGCGCCACATGCTCGAAATGGTCGACGAATCGGGCGATCGTCGACGGCTCGAACAGGTCGACCGCGAAATCGATCGTGCCCGAGAGGTAATCACCGCCGGCCTGCTCCCCTGCCAGCCCTTCGACAAAGGTGATGTTGAGATCGTAGTCGGTCAGCGCGCGCGTCTGGTCGACGAATTCCGCTGCCACTCCGGGCAATTCGAACTGGGTCGCGGTCGCGTCCTGCAAGGCCAGAGCCACCTGGAACAGCGGTGCGTGCGATTCGGATCGCGGCACCTGCAAGGCATCGACGACCAGCTCGAACGGCACATCGGCGTTCGACATCGCAGCCAGATCGCGGTCGCGGACGACTCGCAGGAGTTCGTCGAACCGCGTGTCGGATTCGAACTCCGTACGCAGCACCAGAGTGTTGACGAACATGCCGATCAGATTGTCGAGCGCACGCTCTCCACGACCGGCGTACGGAGTCCCGACGCTGATGTCGTGGCTGCCCGTGATCCGGTTCAGGACCACGAGCCACAACGCATGGAGCACCATGAACAGCGAGACGCCATGGCGATGCGCGAGCTCCTCGAGCTCGGCTGCCATTCCCGCTCCGATGGTGAACGCGTGGCGCGCGGAACGCTTGGTCTGCACACGCGGACGAACGTGGTCGAGCGGAAGGTCGATGATCTCGGGCGCGCCGGCGAGGGCGTCTCGCCAGAATGCCAGCTGTGCGCCCGCGACGGTGTCGGTCGAGGCCGGATCACCGAGCACGTCCCGTTGCCAGAGCGCATAGTCGACGTACTGGACCGGGAGCTTGTCGAAGTCGGGTGCCGAGCCACCGTGCCGTGCACGGTAGGCCACCATCACGTCACGTGCGAGCGGCACGATCGAGGCGCCGTCCGCGATGACGTGGTGAACGACGAAGACCAGGACGTACTCGGTGCGCGACAGCTGCAGCAACCGCACCCGCAGCGGCGGTGCCGCGTGCAGGTCGAAGGGGGCACGCACCAGCGCGTCGACGGTCTCGTCGATCGCGTGCGCAGCCACCGGCACCGGCGGGTCGACCACGACATCCGGTGGGGTGTCCTCGACTTCGCAGACCAACTGCTGCGGGACACCGTCGACGGACGGGAACCGGGTGCGCAGCGCCTCGTGCCGACGGATGACGTCGTCGATGGCCGCCGCCAGGTGCCGGGACTCGAGCACACCGGAGAACCGCATGACGAGCGGGATGTTGTAGACCCCGCTTTCCGGCTCGAGCTCGGCCAGGAACCAGAGCCGTTGCTGCGCATAAGAAAGCGGAATATCCCCGGGACGGTCGATCACCGTCAGCTCCGGGATCTCGACGTGGGCGCGGTCGCGGACCCGCTCACCGAGGGTCCGCACCGACGGGCACTCGAAGATGTCCCGGACGCCGACCCGCAGTTCGAGGACCTCGGTTGCGCGAGCGGCGATCTGCGCCGCGACCAGTGAGTTGCCGCCCAGGT
Organism: Gordonia sp. CNJ-863; assembly: GCF_001942325.1. NCBI lineage: Bacteria > Bacillati > Actinomycetota > Actinomycetes > Mycobacteriales > Gordoniaceae > Gordonia > Gordonia sp. CNJ-863. The sequence goes on along the minus strand of NZ_MKKG01000077.1, from coordinate 208,133 downwards.
TGAAGGCCGACTCGGTGACGCTGATCGACTCGACGCCGAGCAGCTCGGCGAACACCTCGGCCAGCCGTCGCTCGAGTTCGTCGGCCGGCTCGACGAACTCGACCGTGGCCTTGTCGAGCGCGGGCATGGGCAGCGCCGCCCGGTCGAGCTTGCCGTTGACGTTGAGCGGCAGTTGTTCCAGGACCATGATGACGTCGGGCACCATGTAGTCGGGAACCAGCTCGGCAACCGCGGAACGGACTGCGGCCGTGTCGAGTTCGGCGCCATCCGCACCGGCACCGGTCACGTAACCGACGAGATAGTCGAGCTTGTTCTCCCGCTGGCGGACGGCGGCGGCCGCGGCGTTGACGCCCGGCGCGGCCATCAGCGCCGCCTCCACCTCACCGAGTTCGATACGGAAACCACGGAGCTTGACCTGCGCGTCGCTGCGGCCGAGATACTCCAGTCCGTCCCCGCGCACGATGGCGACGTCACCGGTTCGGTACATGCGGTCGCCGGTGCCGAACGGATTCGCCACGAACCGCGCGGCATTGAGCTCCGAACGTCCCAGATAACCCCGAGTCACCTGTGGGCCGGTGAGGTAGAGCTCGCCGGGGACGCCCTCGGGAACGGGTGCCAGGCGTCGGTCGAGGACATGCGCGGTCAGCCCCGGAAGCGCACCGCCGATATCCGATGCCGCTGTGCGAGAGACGAATTCGGGAGTACAGTCGCGTCGCGTAGCGTAAACAGTAACCTCGGTGGGCCCGTACATGTTGTTCAGCTCGGGACCGGTCCCGCCGTCGATCTCCTGACGGTCCTCGTACCAGCGTCTAACCTGTTCGAAGTCGAGGGCCTCGCCCATCAGCACGAGGTAGCGGAGCGAGCCGGCGAGGCGGCCGAGAGCCGGCGGGCGCAACGCTGCGGCCAGCTGGTAGAACGCCGACGGCGTCATGTTGACAAAGGTGATCCGCTCGCGATTGACGACGTCGATGAAATCGCCGGGCGATCGCGTGGTGAAGAAGTCGAGGACCACCAGACGACCGCCGAACATCAGCGACACCCAGATCTCGGCGACCGAGACATCGAACGCGTACGACTGGAACATCGCCCAGACATCGCGATCGGACAACTCGTACATCTGCTCCATCGCGGACATCAGATGGATCACGCCCTCGTGGTGCACGACCACGCCCTTGGGCTTACCTGTCGACCCCGACGTGTACATCACATAAGCGGGATGGCGCGGGTCGATCCGAGCCGGGATACGCTCGTGCCCCTCGGCGGTGGAGATCTCCTCCACCGTGCACAAATCGACGTCGAACTCCGAACGCCAGTCGTTCGCGGTGTCTGCGTCGGTGATGATCCGAACCGGTTCGGCATCGGTGACCACCGATTGCAGCCGCTCCATCGGATGCGATCGATCCAGGGGAAGGTATGCCGCACCTGACTTGACGACGCCCAGAAGTGCGACGATCAGTTCGGCGTCACGGCTGAGCGCGACGCCGACGAGCTTCTCGGGACCGGCACCGGCCGCCACCAGGCCCGCCGCCACGCGGTTGGAGCGTTCGTCCAGTTCCCGGTAGGTCAGGGACACGCCCTCCAAATCGGTGACCGCGACGCGATCGCCGAAACGGTGCACGGACGACCGGAAAACCCCGGGCAGGCTCGCCCAGTCGTCGGTTCCGAGCACGGCTGACGCCGAATCCCGGATGGTCGAGATCGCTCGCTGCGTCGCAGTCGCCATCTCGGCGGGTGAACTCCCGGGTGCCACCACCAGACCGGTTACCGCGGCCGCGACGGCGGCCTCCGAATCGAGCCCCTGCGCCGCCAGGATGCCGGCGGTCATCGACGCCTGGGCGTGCAGTTGACCGAAAGCAACCGGACCCGCCGCACCTTCGAATGCGGTGGCGTCCGGATCGAGGGCGGCCGCGGAAGCCACCAGGTTCAGTGTCGCCGGGCTGGATCCCCATGGACGAGAAATTTCTGATCCTCCTGATTCAGCGGCGGTCACTGCGTAGTGGTCTGTTGTGGTCGGCCCGCACTCACGATTCGCTCGGCGTTGTCACGTAGTTGCGCGAGGACGGTGTCGAGCGCTGCCGGCCCCTGGGCCGCCAGGCCGGGCACACTGCTCATCAACGCCATCGTCAGCGCCGCATCTTCATCGGAACCGGGGATCACGCCCATCATCGCGGTCGCCGCCGACGACAACTGCCCGAACTGGATCTGCGAGCCGTTGTTCTCGATCGCTTCGGCAGTGGGCTCGAGCTGTGCCGCCGACGCCACCAGCGCCGGAAGACTCAGGTCGACACGGCTGTCTTCGGCGGAGTCGACGAGCTCGGAAAGGGTGTGGATCACGATGTCTCCGACTATACAGTCGACGTCCGCGGCCACCGCCTCGAGAACCTGCACGAATCGTTGTGCCAGCTTGTCCACCGTCGCAGCGTCGAACAAGTCAGTCGCGTAGTGGATTTGGCCTCGCATGGGGCCGTCGGCATCTCCCCAGGCGGGCGACCCTGCCGGGTACACGGTGAGCTGGAGATCGACCTTCGCGCTGACGAGTTCCTCGGGAATGTGCGACACCCGCAGGCCCTCGAGTTCGATGGTGGGGAACTCCAGATTCTGGAATGCGAACATGACCTGGTAGATCGGATTGTAGGCTGTCGGGGGCGCCGGCAGCACCGCCGATGCGATCGTCTCGAAGGACACGTCTGCGTTCGCCATGTCGGCCAGATCCTGACGGCGAACCCGTTCCAGCAGGCCGGCAAAGGTCTCGTCGGGCTCCACCCGCGTGCGTAGCGCCAGCGTGTTGACGAACATGCCCACGACATCGTCGAGTGCCCGATCGTCTCGTCCGGCATAGGGCGTGCCGATGACGACCTCGTCCTGTCCGGAGAGCCGCGTGAGAAGGGCTGCGAAGGCTGCGTGCGCGACCATGAACAGGGTGCTGTTGTTCTCCCGTGCCAGTTTCTCGAGCGAACGCACGAGTTCGGGCTCGACCTCGAACTCGACGAGACCACCCTCATACGATGGCGTCTTCGGCCGCGGGCGGTCTGTCGCCAGGGTGATCACTTCCGGCGCACCGGCGAGCCGGCCCGTCCAGTAGTCGAGCTGGGACTGCGCCTCGGTACGCCCGTCGGTGTTGACCCGGCCGAGCTTCTCCAGTTGCCACAACGTGAAGTCGGCATACTGCACCTCCAACGGCGACCACTGGGGCGCGCGACGGTGACGACGCGCCGTGTACGCCGCCATCAGATCACGGGCCATCGGTGCCATCGAGGAACCGTCACCACAGATGTGGTGGACGACCGCGACGAGCACGTGGTCGGTCGGCGAGACCTCGAGCACTGCAACCCGAACCGGCGGCTGGCTCGTCACGTCGAAGCCTTCGCCGGTCACGGCTGCGATGGCCGCCTCGACAGATCCCTCGACCCGGATCGTCCGGAAGTCCATCTGACCCACCACCGACTCCGGTGGGATGATCACCTGCGCCGGTTCACCCGAGATCATCGGGTAGGTGGTGCGAAGGGACTCATGCCGCGTCAGGACGTCGATGACCGCCAGCCGCATCGCCTCGTGGTCGAACTCACCCTCGGCACGCAGGGCCAGCGCCACGTTGTACGCGGCGGACTCGGGTGCGGCCTGGTTCAGCAGCCACATGCCGCGCTGGATCGTCGACACCGGAACGAGCTCGGCCCGGCTGCGCGGGCGCAGAGGCGGCGGTGCCTCGCCCGCCTCGGGGGTCGAGAGGTGCTCGGCGAGCTCCGCGACCGTGGCGGCTTCGAAGAGTTCCCGGACGGAGATGGTGCGGTCGAGCACCTCCCCGAGACGGGTGGTGACCTTCACCGCCGACAACGACGTGCCGCCCAGACCGAAGAAGTCGTCGGTCGCACCGACCCGGTCCCCGCCGGTCACCTCGGCGAACACCCCGGCGATCACCGACTCCATCTGGGTCCGCGGGGCGACGTACTCGGCTGTCGAGCTCAGGTCGACAGGCGGGAGTGCCTTGCGGTTGATCTTGCCCACCGGGGTCAGTTCGAACTCGTCGACAAGCACCACGGTGTGCGGGACCATGTGACGCGGCAGGCGCTCGGCAGCGAACTCCAGCAGCGCATCCGGACCCACCCAGGACCCGGGCGTCGTGGTCGCGTAGGTGACCAGCAGGGTCTCCCCGCCCGGTCCCGGCATGCCCACGCTGAGGCAGGTGACCACGTCCGGATGGTCCTCGAGCACGGCGTCCACCTCGCCGGGTTCGATGCGCAGACCACGGATCTTGATCTGGAAATCGTTGCGTCCGTGGTAGACGATGCGTCCGTCGGGACGTCGGGTCACCCGGTCGCCGGTTCGGTACATCCGTCCCGAACCGAACGGGTTGGCCACAAAACGCGTTGCGGTCAACGGCGTCTGGTGAAGATAGCCGAGCGCCACCTGATCGCCGGTGAGATAGAGCTCGCCTGCGACCCCATCCGGGGCGGGGCGCAGTGCGGAGTCCAGGACCAGGGCTCCGACGCCGGTCCACGCCCGGCCGATGGTCACGTGGTCGTCGAGGGACATCGGGCCGTCCACTGTCGCGATGACCGTCGCCTCCGTGGGCCCGTACGCGTTGAAGAATCGTCGGCCCGCCCAGCGACGGACCAGTTCCACGCTGCACGCTTCACCGGCGGCCATGATCGTCTGCAGCGTCGGGACGTCGGCCGGGTTGATCGTCGTCAGCACAGACGGGGTCATCATCGAATGGGTGACACCACCGTCGTTGATCACCTTCGTCAGTGCCGCACCCGCATAGTCGTCTGCTCCCGCCACGACGAGTTCGGCGCCGGCGCACATCGCCAACAGCAGTTCGAGGATCGAGACGTCGAAACTCGGTGCGGCGACGTGGAGGACTTTGCTCTGCGAATCGACTCCGAAACGCTTCAACGCGCTGACCGCGAGGTTCGCCACCTGGCGATTGCTCACCGCCGTCGCTTTCGGGCGGCCGGTGGATCCGGACGTGAACACGAGGTACGCGAGATGGTCGAGACCCGCAGGTACCGGCATCTCCGAATCCGAGATGGGTGCACCGCTGTGCCCGGCGACCTGCATCTCGGTGCCCGGACCGTCGAGCTCGAGCCATTGCATACCGGTGCGCTGTGTCGGTGCGTGCCCGGCCTTGGCGAGGCCGATTCGCGCACCAGCGGTCTCGAGGAGCATTTCGCGACGATCCGCCGGATAGGTCGGGTCGACGAGCACGAAGGCCGCACCCGACTTGATGACCGCAACCGTCGCGACTATCGACAACACCGATCGGCGCATCTCGACTGCCACGACGTCGCCCGGACGTGCGCCCAGCCTGATGAGCTCACGCGCGATCTGGTTGGTCCGTGCCTCGAAGACCTCCCGGGTGACGGTCGTGTCCCCCGACAGGGCAACCACCGACCGGCCCGGTTCCCGGGCCGCATCCCCCAGGACGTCACGGAAGGTGCGCGGGCGAGCCGGCGCCTCCACCGCCGTCACCTCGGCGGCCCGACGCGCGTCCAGCAGATCGATGCGACCGACCGGTGATGTCGGATTCGACACCATCGCGTTCAGGACGCGCTCGAACTCCGCGGCGACCTCGGCGATCGTCGAGCGATCGAAGAGATCAGTCGCATAACCGAACTCCGCGACGATGCGCGACCCGTCGGGACGATCGACCTGGGTGAAAGCGATGTGGAGGTCGTACTTCGCGGCAGGCACCCGGGCGTCGAGCAATCGGGCGCCGAAGCCGCCCTCGACCGCGCCGAGGCGGTCGTGGTTCCAGGTCATCATCACCTGGAAGAGCGGCGAATGGTTCAGGGCGCGCTCGGGTGCGACGGCTTCGACGACCTGCTCGAAGGGAACGTGAGCGTGTGCGAGGGCGCGGGCACTGACCTGACGGCTCTTCGCAACGATCTCGTCTGCGGAGTCGTACGCACGGACTTGGCTCCGCAGTACCACCGTGTTGACGAACATGCCGACCAGGTCGATGACGGCAGGATCGTCCCGGCCGGCCACTGCCGTCCCGACGGTCACGTCCTGGCCGCCCCACAGCCTTGAGAGAAGCACCGACAGCGCGCCATGGAGCACGTGGAACGGGGTGGACCGGTTGCGGGCCGCTAGCTGCGCGATGGCCGAGACCGTATCGGTGCCGATCTCGCGGTCCAGGTACGCACCTTCCCCGGTTGGAACCGCGGGGCGCGGGCGGTCGGTCGGGAGGTCCACCATGTCGTCCAGTCCGGCGAGCTCGGTGGTCCAGAACTCCAGTTCGTCATGGGCCACCGAGCCCTGCTGAGCACGATCGCCGAGGACGTCTCGTTGCCACAGGGTGTAGTCGACGTATTGGAGCGGCAGCGGCTGCCATTCCGGCTCCGTACCGCGCCTCACCGCGTCGTAGGCGTGCATCAGGTCACGGACCAGCGGGGTCAGCGACAGGCCGTCGCCGCACACATGGTGCAGGACGATCACCACGGTGTGACCTGATGGCGACTCGATCACGGCACACCGGACGGGAACTTCACGAACCAGGTCGAAACCGGTGGCCGACACCTCGGCGATGACGGTGTCGATCTCATCGTCGGCGACCCGGCGGACCTGATCGATGATGTCGCCGACGACGTCGGCGACATCCAGGATCTCCTGCGTCGGCTCACCGTGCACGGCGGGATACCGGGTACGCAGCGGCTCGTGTCGCGCGACGACGGCTTCGAAGGCCGCGCGCAGTGCCTCGGCATCATGACCTGGCCCGAGTGCGACGGCGCCCGCCATGTTGTAGGTCGCGGCCTCGGGATCCATCCGGTTGATGAACCACAGCCGGGTCTGCGCCGGTGACAGCGGCAGGACCGCCGGACGTTCTTTGACGCGGGCGGCTGCCGAGGGCAGCCGTACGGAACCGGCGCGGTCGATACGACGGGCGAGGTCGGCGAAATCCTCGCTCTCGAACAGTTCGCTGAGCGGCAGCGACGTGTGGAAATTGTCGCGGATGCGCGCCGCCAGGCGGGCCGCGTCGAGCGAGTCCCCGCCGGCCGAGAACAGGTTGTCCCGCATCCCGACGCGCGGAACCTGCAGGACGTCGGTGACCAGTGCCGCGAGTTCGGTCTCGGTCTCGGTCTCGGGGGCGACGTATTCGGCGGTCGCGGCGAGGACCGGCGCCGGCAACGCCCGGCGATCCAGCTTGCCGTTCGCCGTCAACGGCAGGGCGTCCACCATCATCACGACGTCTGGGACCATGTATTGCGGGACGCGGTTGCGGACGCCTTCTCGCACGGCAGGCGCGTCGAGCGCCGAACCCTCTTCGACACTGACATATCCGACGAGCTTGGCACCGCCGCTCTCGTTGCCGTCGACGACGACCGCCGCGGCCGCGGTGACTCCATCGACCCCGCGCAGTGCCGTCTCCACCTCCCCGAGTTCGATCCGGAACCCGCGAAGCTGAACCTGATCGTCGGCGCGACCGAGGTATTCGACATCGTCATTGATGCGACGCCCGAGGTCACCGGTGCGATACAGCCTCGTTCCCGAGCCATCGGGATTCGCGACGAACCGGGTGGCGGTCAGACCGGGCCGACCCCGATAGCCGTGAGCCAGCTGCTCACCGGCGACGTAGATCTCACCCACCGCATGCTGCGGCACCGGACGCAGTCGGCGGTCGAGGACCTTCAGCGCCAAGGACGACAGCGGTCGCCCGATCATGCTGCCGCTGTATCCGCGCACCAGTTCTGGATCCAGCGGCCGGAACGTGACGTGCACCGTCGTCTCGGTGATGCCGTACATGTTCACCAGCGCGATGTCGTCACCGAAGCTGTCATACCAGCGGGCGACCTCGTCAAACCGCAGTTCCTCACCGCCGAAGACGATGTACCGCAGGGAAAGATGTGCCGGCGCCCGGCGCCGGGCGTCGGTGAGCACGTAGAACGCGGACGGGGTCAGCGACGCAACGGTGACCCGCTCGCGGTCCAACAGCGCCAAGAACTCCTCGGGAGCCCGTGCCACGTCGCGCGGCACGATCACCGTCCGGCCACCGCTCAGCAGCGGACCGAACATCTCCCACACGGAAAAGTCGAATGCGTACGAATGGAATACGGTCCAGACGTCCTCCGGCGAGAAGTCGAAGTCCTCGTTCGCGGCGTCCAGCAGAGTGAGGACGTTACGGTGCGACACCGCGACACCTTTGGGACGCCCCGTGGAGCCCGAGGTGTAGATCACATAGGCACCACTGCCGGAGTGGACTCCCGCCGACGGCGATGCGCCGGGCCCGGATTCGGTCAACTGCTCCAGCGTGACCGCGGGCGCATCGCCGAGCCACGCGCCGTCCTGACCATCTGTGATCACGCAAACCGGTGCGGCGTCACCGACGATGTAACTCAACCGGTCCTCGGGATTGGTCGTGTCGAGCGGCAGGTAGGCCGCACCGCTCTTGAGGACGGCCATGATCGCCACGACCAGACCCGCGTCGCGCGCGGTCGCGACACCCACCAGCGCACCCGGCCCCGCGCCACGGGCGACGAGGCCGTGGGCCACGACATCGGAACGGGCGTCGAGCTCGCCATAGGTGAGGGTGACGCCGGAAGAATCGGTCACCGCACCCCGATCGGGATGAAGTCGCGCGATCTCGCCGAACACCTCGATGATCGTCCGGTCGGCGTTGGCGGTCGGGCTGACGGGGCGGGGAAGCGTCTCGAGCAGACGACGATCGGAATCGGTCAGGATGGCGATGTCGTCCACCGGACGATCCGTGGCCTCGGGCCGCAGGAATTCGCCGAGGAAATTGACGAAGCGGGAATGGAGCGCATCCAACTCGTCCTGGGTGTATAGGCCGGGGTTGCCGTGCAGGTCTATCACCAGCGGCGCACCGGGGCTGCTCTGGTACAGATTCAGCAGCATGTCCTCGAGAATCCCCGAGCTCAGGATGTGATAACCGGTGGTCGCACCGGCGATCGCAATCGGCTTGTCGAAGAACATCATGTTCACGACGGGGCCGAACGACGCCGACGCCGAGTCCAGCTGGCCCGCGTCCCGACGGATGTCCTCGATGCGGTACCGCTGATGACGAAGTGCGCCGGTCAGTTCGATCTGTACCTTCTCGATCAACGACCGTACGGAGCCCTCGGTGACATCGGCGGTCCGGACCGGCAGAAGGTTGGCGACCATGCCGCCTCCGCGTTTGACCTTCGCACTGGCGCGGCCGGTCACCGGGAGGGTCAGTACCACATCGTCCTTCCCGGTCATCCGGGCCAGGAACGCGCTGAACGCCGCTGTGAGGACGACCGCGGCCGACGTGTTGAGTTCGGAGGTGCGGACCTCGAGACGGCGTTGCTCGTCGGCCGGAAGCGTGGTCGATGAGACCAGGTTGACGGGGGTCAGCGGAGCTGTGGCGCCGCGAGTCGAGAGGGTGACGCGCTCGGGCAGGTCGGCCGTCCGGGCCCGCCAGTGCTCACCGTCGGTCTGGCGACGTGAGGACGCGCGATATTTCTCGTCGTCAGCGACGATCTCCGCGATGGTTGCGGGCGGTTTCTCGTCGAACTCGCGGCCTTCGATCTTCGCGTTGTAGATCTCGACCGTCTGGCGGATGAGTGTCAGCGCCCCGTAACCGTCGATCACTATGTGGTGACCGCGGGTGTACCACAATGTGCGCTCGTCCGATACACGGATCAGGCACGTGACGACGAGTGGATCGGTGGCGAGATCGAGGGGACGCTGGTAATCGTCGTGCATCCAACGGCGGGCCGCTTCGAACGGGTCCGATTCGTGGCGCACGTCCACATACGTCATCTCATGGCCCCAGTTGTCCAGGTCCACTATCTGGTAGGGCTCGCCGTCCTCCTCGAGGATTCGCAGGTAGGGCGACTGATTGGCGATCGATGCCTCTTCGAGCGAGTCTCGCAGCAGCTTCTGGTCGAAGCCTCCGGGTGCGTGCCTGACGTCGAGGTACTGCGCGATGTTGACCGAATAGCCGGAGGAGAGCCGCTCGGCGAACCACATTCCGCGCTGCGCCGCGGTCAGCGGCACCTTCGACGGCTGTGTCGGACCTCCCGCCGGGTTCATATCGTGCACGTGGTGCGCCTCATCTCTCGACATTTCATGGTCACTTGTGACCAATTCGGACACACGAACTCCTGATTATGAGCCATACGGAACCAAATTGGTAACACGCGATGTCACTCAGTCGCCCCTTCGTATAGTCCAGTTCGTAACTCAACCACGGCCTCGCCGTCGATTCGCAACTATCAACCGTGATCATCCGATTTTCCGCGGTCAACACTCCCATGCACTCGAACGCCACGTGGTTTGTTCGGATTCCTGCTTCCCTGCGTTACATCACCGGGTGACATTCGACCGATGGACGCGCCGGTTGGAGCCGACGTCATCCGGCATGTGACGAATGCCCTGGCGGCAACCGTTGAAACAATCAACTACGAACCTCCACGTTATCCCGTAGCCGACCACCTCAACGTTCCGGTGCCCGTGCCCCTCTCGACCTCTGGCACTACTCCCGCCACGACACGCAGGTGATCGCGTGCTGCCTGACGACTGCGTATGTTGAGAGGCGACCCGGCGGATTCCGCGGGGAGCCGGAAAAAGGAGATACATGTCCGACGTGTCACAGGGGCGACACGAGTCATCCAACCGCACCCGCCCGGTTGACTCGTGGCGTGGTGATCCCCGGCCCCAGCCGGCCGATACCGCTCCAGGGAACGGTGCCGACTCACGCGAACCCGGCGCTACGTCTCCATCGCGTCCGCGGGCAGGGCGTCACGCACGCCAAGACCACGAGCCGTCTCCATGGTTCGACGCTCGACCGACGAGCGAACGGGCGCCTCGCGGCGGGTTCGGCGTCCGGGTAGAGGCGAACGACGGGCAGCAGCCCTCCCTCGCCCCCGAATCATCTCTCCCGACCGCAGGTCATTCATCTGTCGTACCCGGGACCCTCCACACCGACAGCGCGGTTTCCGGCCAGGGCTGGTCCGGGGATCCTGTCGTCACCCCGGCACCGGCGTCGGTGTGGTCCGGCGATCCGCCGGACCACAACCTGTCCACCGCGCCCCAGCAGGCCCCACCAGCCCCTGCGTCGTCGCGGCCAGAGGCCCGTACGGTCGCCGTTGACGACCCTTCACCCGAGAACCGGGAGACGCAGGACCGGCACGCGAAACCGCCGGCAGATTCCGTGATCGCGATCGGTGTCGACGGCCTCCACAAGAAGTTCAAGGACATGGTCGCGGTCGAGAGCGTGAGTTTCTCGGTCCCCAGAGGTTCCATCGTCGCGCTACTCGGACCCAACGGAGCGGGGAAGACGACGACGGTGAACATGCTGTGCACTCTTCTGGCGCCGGACGGCGGATCCGCCACAGTTGCGGGTCACGACGTGGTCAAGGACGCACCAGCCGTGCGCCGGTCGATCATGCTGACGGGACAGTTCGCCGCCCTGGACGAATCGCTGACCGGCCAGGAGAACCTGGTCCTGTTCGGCAGGCTACTGGGATTGAAGAAAAGCCAGGCACGGGCTCGCGCCGATGAACTACTCGACCAGTTCGGCCTCTCTGCTGCGGCCGGGCGACGCGTCCGCGAATACTCCGGCGGAATGCGTCGCCGCATCGACATCGCATGCGGCCTCGTGACAATGCCGCAGGTCGTGTTCCTGGACGAACCGACGACGGGGCTCGATCCCCGAAGCCGGCAGGAAGTGTGGAGTCTCGTCAACGGGCTTCGAGACCGTGGGGTCACCACTCTGTTGACCACGCAGTACCTCGAGGAGGCAGATGCCCTGAGCGACCGGATCGTGGTCATCGATCGCGGCCGGGTGATCGCTGAGGGTACATCGGACGAGCTCAAGGAGCAGACCGGCGCTTCGTACTGCCAGGTCACGCCCCAGCACGTTCACGACCTGCCCCGACTCCACGAAATACTCGCCGATCTCATCGGTCCGACACGCACGCCGGCCGCACGCTTGCCGATCATCGACAGCGACGACACCGGCGGCTTCTCCGCGCTCCACGACGACTCGGGAGGCGAGTTGTCGGTGGCGGTGCCGGCACCCCACGGCGCGGAAACGCTCGTCGAGATTGTCCGACGGACGACCGCAGAGGGAATCGAGCTCTCCGACATCGCGCTGCGACGCCCGTCCCTTGACGAGGTGTTCCTGTCGCTAACCGACCCCGCACGAGACAGCACGGCGACGTGACGATTCAGATCGACGCGATTCCTGAGCGAATCAGCGCATTTGGCCAGTGGTGGGCTTTGACGGTTCGCGGCCTGGCCGGAATGACCCGTACCGGCGAAGTATTGTTTGCGCTCATATCACCTGTTTTCTTGGCGGTGTGTTTTTACCTACCGCTCCGCTCGATCATGAACGCAACCCCGGGAATGGATTACGCGCAGTTCCTCATGCCGATCATCACATTGCAGGCAGTGGGGTTTATGGCGTCGTCTGCGGCGATGCGGTCTGCTTTCGATGGGGCCAAGGGGATCAGCACCCGCTTCCGGACGATGCCGATGCCCCTGATTGTTCCGGTATTAGCACGCTTGAGCGTCAACGCTGTGTTGCTCGCAATTTCACTGGTCTGCGCAACATTGGCGAGCCTGGTCATCGGGTGGCGCGCGGAAGGCGGAGTGTCCGGGACTCTCGGACTCTTCGCCATCGCGGCGGCCGTCGGCCTCCTCGTCGCGGTTCTCGCCGACGCCATCGGCCTTCTCGCGGGAAGTCCGGAAGCCACGAGTCAGGCGCTGTCCCTACCGATCTTGATACTCGGGATGCTGTCGACAGGTTTCGTTCCCGAGAACCAGTTCCCGGACTGGATCGGGCCCTTCGTCCGCAATCAACCGATATCGCAATTCGCGACAGCCATGCGGGCATTGAACGAAGGAACCGCAACGCGTGAGATCCTGATGCCTTCGCTGTGGTGGTGCGTCGGACTGGCGGTTCTGGCGGTCGTGCTCATGTCTCTCGGAGTTCGGAAGATCGCTCGATGACGACTCACACGATGAATCCACCGATTCCCGCCGGCGGCGCCGAGCCGTCGGAGATGGCCGGCGAACGGTCACCGCGCGCATTGCTCGACCAGGCTCTGGTCCTCACCGGACGCCAGTTGGCCGTCCTCGTCCGGGACCGCGCCACGGTCCTTCAGATTTTGCTCATGCCGGCGCTGACCATGCTCATGTTCAAGGTGGTCCTCGGCGATGCCGTCGGAAAGGCGACGGGCCAGGACAGCGTTTACGGCACGGTTCCCCTCGTCATCCTGGTGAGCGCGATGTTCGGGTCCTTGGCGAGCGCCGTCAGGTTGAACAAGGAGCGAGGGACAGGACTTCTCGGCAGGCTCTACGTCCTTCCGATCCATCGGGCCGCCGACCTCACGTCCAGGGTGCTCTGCGAGGTGGTCCGCATCGTGGTGACAACCGTCCTCCTGCTGTTGGCGGGAATGCTGATCGGGTTCCGGTTCACGCAAGGCCCGTTTGCGGCGATCGGGATAATCGGTGTCGCGTTGATGTTCGGGATCGCCTACTCGACATTCGTCCTGTCGGTCGCGGTCAACGTTCGGCCCAGCGTGACACTTGTACCCATGCTGTCCCTTCTGTCGAGCGTGCTGATGTTCTTCAACTCGGGGTTCAGTCCGGTGGAGGCCTATCCGACCTGGCTCCAGCCGATTGTCGAGAATCAGCCGATGACGCCTGCGATCGAGGTCATGCGTGCTCTCGCATCCGGGGGACCGATCACGGAGAACATGCTCAAGGTGATCGCGTGGGCGCTGACTATCACGGTGGTGTGCGCGGTTCCTGCTCTACGCGGTTACCGACAGGCGGCGACCTCACGATAGTACGGCCTCACGCTGGTGCGGCCTCGTCGCGCTAAGACATCCGTCCGGTCTGCTGGTGACGGCGCCCGGGCACCGGAGTCCTCTTCGAGGGGTCGCCTGGCTCGAGTACCTTCCCGGGAAATCAGATCCCAGTGGGAGCCGACCCATCGACGCGGCCCGCACGACCGGGAGCCGACTCGATCGCGTCCTGCTGTCCAGGCGAGTACGGAAATGCCGCCAAGAGCTCGTCCTGCAGCACCCGCAGGTTGGGAACCCCTGTGTATTCGTCCTTCAGCTGTTGTATCGCGTCAGCGTCTTCCACAATCGCAGCATTGTGCTGCACGGCATTGCCATCAAATGCAGAATAGTAATCTTCGAATTTGTAACGTCCGCCGCCGAGTGGTTTTTTCAAAGCAACCCACGCATTCGGCACGCCGAACGCGTCGGCGACGACGAGGCCGTGAAGACTGGTTGCGAAAACGAATTCACACTTTGTGATATCTACGATCACATCTCGCGGATCTCTCAAAGGGTCGATAGTCGCCACTCGTCCAGCTTGGGCCAGCGCGCGAAGAATCCGGTCGTTTCTGTGTTCATGGTTGTAGACGAAGCCGACCCGCCCCGGAACGACCGGCGCCGGCTGGTAGACCCTGCTGACGAGCAAGCCCGGGTCGCCGAGGGCCACTCGCCGGTCGGCGCGGACCCGGTCCAGAGTCAGCTTCCCTCGTACGGCATAGAAGTCGAAGTCCGGGAAGTCGTACTTACGCTTACGTTTGGGCTCCTGTATGAACCCACTACCCCACACTTTCAATCCACGGGGGGCCCCAGCCGCCTGCACCATCTCGAGGATCGAACCAGCCCCGATGAACTCGCTCCGTTTAGGATGGGCCCACGTGCAGGAAATCTCCGATATCTCTGGAACGAGTCGCGCGGTCAGCTCATCACCGAAGTTCGGGCGGTCGTGAGCGAATCCGACTCGGCGCCACCAAAATGTCTTGACACCTTCTCGCCGATCGTTCAATTTATCCGCCAGCAGGCGCCGAGCGTAAGGGATCATGACCTAACGTTAACGGAGGAAAATAGCGCGCCGAAATGCACTGGAGACCTGCATCCGTCTATGTGATATCGTTCCAGTCTCTTTTCATTACGTGGTACACAACGCGAATCATGCTCGGTACGAGTTACCGCGGGTTTCGGCCGATCCGCGAACGCCCCCGCCCGAACCATACGAACCCGAAGCGGTCGATATTGTGTGACAAGCCTCACTTCCATTCCGCGGTAGGGTATGGGCGGGTCGCCGAAGTTCGCGACGCGGTGCTCTACAAGAAGCCGCACACCATCACGGCCCCCGACTACACGTGGCGGACGACCGACAAGTGGATCAACTTCCCGTGGTCCGTCCAGGGCCCGATCGTGGGAGGGTGAGTCCGTGACACAACACGAGCAGACCGCCGACAAGACGGGCGCGCAGACCACGGTTCGCGACAACGCACCGGGCCGGCGCTATGAGATCACCATCGACGGGACGCCGGACGGCGTCGTCGCCGGTTTCGCCGAGTACCGCGACCGCACCGATCCCGAGACAGGCACCGAGCGGGTCTTCTTCCACACCGAGGTCGCCGAGGAGTTCGGCGGCCGCGGGCTGGCGACGATCCTGGTCCGCCAGGCGCTCGACGACACCCGGTCACGCGGGTTGACCATCGTCGGGGTGTGCCCGCTGGTGGCGGCGTTCCTCGGGAAGCATCCGGAGTACACCGACGCCACGCGGCCGGTGACACCCGATGTTCTCGGTTGGCTCCGACGTCAGCAACCCTGAGGGATCACGCTCACGCCGGAGTGACGGGCCCCGTCGTGTCCACGTCACCGACCGGGGTGGCATCGACGGCGACACCGCCGTTCCGAAGTATTTCCGACCTGCGCATGTGCGAGCCCACATCGACGACGATCGAGGCGACCACCTCGCGGCCCGACGGCAGGATACGGGCGGTCACGCTGCCCTGAACCGCCATCGTCGCCTCGACGGCGGTCAACTCGTTGACGAGCATCCGACGGGCCAGGCTTCCCGGCGAATGTTCGTCGTCGAGGTCGTCCGATGTGTGGTCGTCGAGGCCACCGTCGTCGAGCAACCGCACGGAGACGCCGCGTCGGCGTACCGCCCGCACCGACTCCCCCACCTCCGGCGCATCCCACCCGGGTGCACGGATGGTGTCGCGGAGGTGAGCCTCCGTCAGCCGCACCTCGAGCGCCTCCTCTGAGCCGAACTCGTGTCCGGCGGCGATCCGCTCCAGGATCGGACGGGCGCCGGCGTCGAGTCGTTTGAGCTGTTGTCGACGTTCAGAGGCCGACGCCGTCGTCGCGGCCTCCTCCGCAGCCTGCGCGAACGCCTGTTCCCGGAGGCTGCGGAGGCGGTCGGGCATCGGGATGGCCATCAGCCCGAACAGCGTCGCCAGCACCAGGACCGGATAGCAGAACATGGTGTTGCCGGCCCCGACCGCGTAGCCGATGCCGGTCAGATGCCCGCCGACCGCTGCCAGTCCGGTCGCGCTGAGCGCCCCCACCCAGGCGAACAGCGGCCGACGGTACAGCACCACCATCGCCAGGATGATGGTCATCGCCGAGGTCATGGGTGATGTCTGCACCGTGAGGTACGTGTCGAGCGGCAGGCTCCAAAACGACGTCGTGAGTCCGGCCACCGTGAGCGTCGTCACCGCCAAGGCGGTGCGCCTGGGCAGAGTCGACCTGCCGTATCGCATGAGCATCGATGCGGCTGACACGAACATGACGAAACCCGCCGCCAGCGCGACCCACGTCGCGGCCGATCGGATCTCCCGACCCGCGCCGATGACCGCGACCACGTAGATGCTCGCGAAGATGACGAGTGCCCTGATTAACAGCGGCGAACCGAGTCCGAACAGGTTCAGGGTCGTCGTATCGAGGTCCATCGGGTCCTCCGGCGGCGGTTGCGAGGTCATGGGCGCCTCCACTCGACCGTCACGACCGTGCCCTCTCCAGGCGCGCTGTCGATCTCCGCACTGCCGCCCGGCAGACCGGCCATCCGTGCCCGGATGCCGACTGCGATGCCGAATCGCCGCGGATCGACGAGAGCCGGGTCGAAGCCCACCCCGTTGTCGGCCACGGACACTCGGGCGAAGCCGTCCCTGAATTCGGCGGCGACCTCGCAGCGCGAACCGGCGCCCCCGTGGCGCATCCAGTTCCGGGTCGCCTCGGCCACGCAGTCGACCATGTCCGCTACCACCTGCGCCGGATAGCTCGCCGCGGGTGAGGCGATCACGTGTGTACACGACGCGCGGTCGCTCATCGCGACGACAGCGTCCTCAGTACGGGAGGAGAACGTCGCGGCGGTGAACTCCGACGGCGGCACGGTGCTGCGGTCCAGTTCCGCGAGCGCCGACACCGCCTGCGCCGCGAGGCGCGGATCCGGCGGCCCCCGGCGCACCGCCAGGAGGGTGGCGATCACGTGATCGTGGATTAGCGCGTCGAACCGGGAGCGCTCCGCCTCCTGCGCCGCGTTCGCCGCGGCGCGGGCGGTCATCGCCAGGACGGCGGGATGCCGCTCATCGAGGGCACGGACGTTTCGTACCGCGGACACGGCCACCGCCAGGAACACCCCGGCGAGCGCCGCCGACAGCGGCACACTCAACAGTTCAGCCGGCCGGAGCTCACCGTAGCGGGCGATCTGATTCGCCACGTGAACGGCGAAGGTCGCAACGACGAGATTCGTCACCGCCATGCCGGTGCGGAGCATGACGACCAGCCCGAAGCTCGACACCGAGGGGAACTGGAACAACCACACCGCCCAGCGGGCCTCCTCGTCCGGTTCACCGAGCCAGGCCGGGAACCACAGCAGCGTCGCGACGAGATAGCCCAGGGCGCAGGCACACACGAGTGTCAACAAAGCCCGCGGGACGGTCAGGAAGGTGGAAGCCACCAACAAGGTCGCCGGCAGGACGACCAGCACCAGACTCACCGGCGTCCACCACGCGGCCGCGAGATCTGCCCGGGCGATCGCCACCGGGAACATCACGGCACAGAACGCGAGCAACCCGGAACCGACGAACCGGCAGCCGATCCTCTTCTGCCGGTCGAGATCCGATGCGTCCTCTCGGATACCGCGACCGAGGTCTCGGCGGAGGCGATCGATCAACTCCGCCATAAGGTCCGTCCCGCCTGACCCACGCCGCGCGTCGACCCCCGTCATCGCGCGAACCGTTTGTCCCGCAGTGGGGAAGGATCGCGAATGTCAACGATCGTGAACCCGACCAACGCCACCCGATCATCGGTGTCGACCCCCACCGACGCCAGGGTTTCCCGTCCCGGGGGGTGAATGCGCACGGTCACGCGGCCGCTCTCGGCGTCCGCGAGCAACTCGGCGATCGCCGCACCGAGACGCTCTCGCGCGAGGGCGGCTTCCTCCTCGGCGAGGACGGACAGGCCGCCGTCGTCGAGGAGTACCACCCTGACGCCGCGCTGCCGCGCACGCCAGGCCGCGTCCCGCACCTCTGGCACGTCCAGACCGGACGCCCGGATGCCGTCTCTGAGCTGGGCCTCGATGAGGCGGGCGACGGCCACCTCGTCGGCACTGAATCGCCGCCCCTCGGCGATCCAGGTGAGGATCGGGCGGGCTCGTTCATCGAGTGCCGCCAGTCGCCGGTCCCGTACCTCGGCCGCCGCGGCTGCTGCGGCGTCTAGTGCGACCTGCCGTTCATTCGCCGCGCGCAGGGCGTAGATCTGCCGCGCCATCGGGCGCAGCATCAGTGAGAACAGCGAACCCATGATCATGATGGCGTAGCGGGAAGTGTGATCGACACGCCGTACTCGGACCCGACCCCGCAGACCTGTCCCCACACCGCGGCGACGACTGTGATCGCCGCGCTCGCGAGCCACGCCGCGAGCGGTCGGCCGCGAACCGCGAGGAGGGCGAGGACGATCACCGATGCGCCCATCGGCGGTCCGGACTGAATCGCCTCGGTCACCGGGAACGGCAACGAGAACAACGTCGCGGCGACCGCGGCGACCGCGAGTGTCGCAACGACGACGGTGATCGGAGTCGGCAACGGATCGCCCGGGGCATCGAGCAGAGCGACACCGGCGACGAGGAACAGGACGAATCCTGCGGTGAGCCCAACCCACTGCCACGTCGCGAGGGATTCGGAGAAATTGGCGCTGACCGTCAACATCACGTAGCTGGCCGCGAACACCGCCATCATCACCCGCAATGGCCGAGAACCGATCCCGAAGGCGTTGACGACCGCTCCTCGGTCGGCCGCGCGCGCGGCCGGGTCGCGGTCGCACGTCACGGCCGCTCCCAGGTGATCGACACGGTGGTGCCCCTGCCGGGCCGGCTGCTCACATGTGCCCGGCCGCCCGGAATACGTGCCAGGCGACCGCGGATACTCACCACGATCCCCAGCCGGCCGGGCGCCACGGAGCCGGGGTCGAAACCGGTGCCGTTGTCGACGACCGCCATGCTCAACGAGTCGGGCGCGATGTGCACGATTGCGGCACAGTCGGCGTCCGGACCCGCGTGACGAAGCGCGTTTCGCAGGGCCTCCGACATCGCTTCGACGACCGCGTCGACGACCTCGGCCGGGTACACGATCAGTCCGTCGTCGGTCTCGTCCATCACGACCTCGACGTCGAACCGCTCCGAGATGTCGGCTGCCGCAGAGCGCATGCGCCGGATCGCGTCCCGCGCCGACCCGGCGACCGGCTCCGACGGCGTGGGCACCCGGGCCAGCTCTTCGAGCGCAGAGCGCGCCTGCGCGGCGAGCCGGGCGTCGGGCCGGCCCGGTTCGACCGCGAGCAGCGATGCGATCACCCGGTCGTGGACGATGGCGTCGATACGAGCCTGTTCGACGTCGCGCGCCGACGTCGCCGCAGCATTTGCGGCCGCGCGATACGTGGCCTCTCGCGTCTCGTCCAACATGCGACCGGTTCGGATCGCCACCAGCACGACAGAGAGGAACACGCCGGTGAACACGAACGACCAGACGATCTCCATCGCCAGATCAGCGTTGACGGCACCGAAGCGTCCGAGTTGCTGGGAGATGTTGGCGACGAGTGAAGACACCGCCAGACTGATCAGCCCCAGTCGGGTGTGGATGAGCATCAGCACCATGCTCGGCATCCCGCAGAACGCGATCATCCACTGCGCGGAATCTCCCGGATCCGCCAGCGACGTGCCGTTCCAGGCCACGAACCAGAGGGCGACGCCGAGGAGATAACCGCCCCACGTGGTCAGCGCCAGCGGTCCCAGCCACGCCGTACCCGGTCGGAAACTGGCCAGGATCAGCAGGATTCCCGGTCCGACAGACAGGAGGATGCTCACCGGCGGCCACCACGGGGCCGTCAGCGGAGCGGCCGCGACGATCTGGGTGATCGAGACGAGCGGGTAGCCGATGAAACCGAGTCCGAGGAAGCGGGCACCGACGCGTCGGACACGGTCGAGATCCGGCTCGGCCGAGTCGGATTCGAACACCCGACGCATCCACGCCGGATGGTCCATCGGGGTGTCGGTCAGAGATGCATCGGTCGCGGCCATCAGGTCAACCCTCACATCCGCCGGTGACGCGGTCAATCCATCGGTGGGACCAACAGGAACCCGCGTGCGCACCCCCTACCACGACGAACGGCCCGTCCCCCTCGAGAGGGGAACGGGCCGTTCGGGTGTAGATCTCGCTGGGAGTCGGCTTACTTGGCCTTCTCCAGCACCTCGACCAGACGCCAGTGCTTGGTCGCCGACAGCGGGCGGGTCTCCATGATCCGCACGCGGTCACCGACGCCGGCATCGCCGTTCTCGTCGTGTGCCTTGACCTTGCTCGTGGTCCGGATGATCTTCTTGTAGAGCGGGTGGCTCTTACGATCTTCCAGCTCGACCACGATGGTCTTCTGCATCTTGTCGCTGACCACGTAGCCGATCCGCTCCTTGCGGCGGTTACGCTCGGCAGCCTGGGTTTCGGTCACTTTCTGGTCCTCACTCATGCGTCTTCACCTTCCGGTCCCGACGCCAGGCCCAGCTCACGCTCACGCATGACGGTGTAGATACGTGCGATCTCGCGACGCACGGTGCGCAGACGGCGGTTGTTGTCGAGCTGGCCGGTGGCCATCTGGAAACGAAGGTTGAAGAGCTCTTCCTTCGACTCCTTCAGGCGGTCGACCAGATCGGCGTCGTTGAGCTCGCGCAGCTCGTTCGCAGCAACTCCGAGAGACATCAGAACTGCTCCTCTCGTGTCACGATCCGGGTCTTGATGGGGAGCTTGTGCTGTGCGCGGCGCAGGGCCTCGCGAGCGATCTCCTCATTCGGGTAGGTCATCTCGAACAGCACGCGACCCGGCTTGACCGGGGCGACCCACCACTCGGGCGAACCCTTACCCGAACCCATGCGGGTTTCGGCCGGCTTCTTGGTGAGCGGGCGGTCCGGGAAGATGTTGATCCAGACCTTGCCGCCACGCTTGATGTGCCGGTTGATCGCGATACGAGCGGACTCGATCTGACGGTTGGTGATGTACGCGCCTTCCAGAGCCTGGATGCCGTAATCGCCGAACGTCACCTTGGTGCCGCCCTTGGCCTGCCCCTTGAGGCTGGGGTGATGCTGCTTGCGGTGCTTGACCCGACGTGGGATCAACATGGCCTAGCCCTCCTGCTTCTCAGCCGCACCAGCAGTGGCCTCGGCGGGAGCGGCCTCGGCCGCGCGAGCGGCGTCGGTGCTCGTCGCAGTGGTGCCCGAGGCACCGCTACGCCGGGGCCGGCTGGGCCGGCGCGGACGGCGATCCTCGGCTGCCGGAGCGGCCGCAGCCAGCTCGCGGCGTCCACCGACGATGTCGCCCTTGTAGATCCACACCTTCACGCCGATCCGGCCGAAGGTGGTCTTGGCTTCGTAGAGTCCGTAGTCGATGTCGGCGCGCAGCGTGTGCAGCGGCACGCGACCCTCGCGGTAGAACTCACTGCGGCTCATCTCAGCGCCGCCCAGACGACCCGAGCACTGGACCCGGATGCCCTTCACGTTCGGCTGACGCATCGCCGACTGGATCGCCTTGCGCATCGCGCGGCGGAACGCCACACGGTTGCTCAGCTGCTCGGCGACGCCCTGGGCCACCAGCTGGGCCTCGGACTCTGCGTTCTTGACCTCGAGGATGTTCAGCTGGACCTGCTTACCGGTCAGCTTCTCCAGGTCGCCGCGGATGCGATCGGCCTCGGCGCCACGGCGACCGATGACGATGCCCGGACGCGCGGTGTGGATGTCGACGCGAACCCGGTCACGGGTGCGCTCGATCTCCACCTTCGCGATGCCGGCGCGCTCGAGCCCCGTCGAGAGGAGCTTGCGGATCGCGACATCTTCCTTGACGTAGTCGCGTACTGCTTGTCGGCGTACCACCGCGACTTCCAGTCGGTGGTGATGCCCAGACGGAAGCCGTGCGGGTTGATTTTCTGGCCCACTACTAGGCTCCCTTCTTCTTCGGCTGACGCGAACGGCCACGGCCGCCGGCTGCCTTCTCCGGCAGGCTCTCCACGACCACGGTGATGTGGCTGGTGCGCTTGCGGATACGGAATGCGCGGCCCTGGGCACGCGGCTGGAAGCGCTTGAGGGTCGGGCCCTCGTCGGCGAACGCGGTGGCGACGACCAGGGTCCGGCGATCCAGATCCAGGTTGTTCTCTGCGTTGGCGACAGCGCTGGCCAGCACCTTGTACACGGGCTCGGACGCCGACTGCGGGGCGAACCGCAGGATGTCGAGGGCCTCGTCCACGTTCTTGCCGCGGATGAGGTCCAGCACGCGGCGGGCCTTCATCGGCGTGACGCGCACGAACTTCGCGGTGGCCTTGGCGGTCGGATTATCGGTCTGCGTAGTCATCAGCGGCGCTTCGCTTTCCGGTCATCCTTGATGTGACCCTTGAAGGTGCGGGTGGGGGCGAACTCGCCCAGCTTGTGACCGACCATCGAGTCCGAGATGAACACCGGCACGTGCTTGCGTCCGTCATGGACGGCAAAGGTGTGGCCGATGAAGTCGGGAATGATGGTCGAACGGCGGGACCAGGTCTTGATGACCTGCTTGGTTCCCTTTTCGTTCTGAACGTCCACCTTCTTCAGGAGGTGGTCGTCGACGAACGGGCCCTTCTTGAGGCTGCGTGGCATTCTCTTACCTCCTCCTGTTATCGCTTGTTCTTGCCGGTGCGACGGCGACGGACGATCAGCTTGTCGCTGGCCTTGTTCTTGCGGGTGCGGCCCTCGGGCTTACCCCACGGCGAGACCGGGTGGCGACCACCGGAGGTCTTGCCCTCACCACCACCATGCGGGTGGTCAACCGGGTTCATGACGACACCGCGGACGGTCGGGCGCTTGCCCTTCCAGCGCATACGGCCGGCCTTGCCCCAGTTGATGTTGCTCTGCTCGGCGTTGCCCACCTCGCCGACGGTTGCGCGGCAGCGCACGTCGACACGACGGATCTCGCCGGAAGGCATACGCAGCGTGGCGTAGGTGCCTTCCTTGCCGAGCAGCTGGATCGACGCGCCGGCGCTACGTGCCATCTTGGCGCCACCGCCCGGGCGCAGCTCCACGGCGTGGACCTGGGTACCGGTCGGGATGTTGCGCAGCGGCAGGTTGTTGCCGGGCTTGATGTCGGCGGCCGGACCGCTCTCGACGATGTCGCCCTGCTTCAGGTTCTTCGGCGCGATGATGTAGCGCTTCTCGCCGTCGACGTAGTGCAGCAGCGCGATGCGCGCGGTGCGGTTGGGGTCGTACTCGATGTGAGCGACCTTGGCGTTGATGCCGTCCTTGTCGTTACGACGGAAGTCGATCAGACGGTAGGCACGCTTGTGGCCGCCACCCTTGTGACGAGTGGTGATGCGGCCGTGAGCGTTACGGCCACCGCGCCCGTGCAGCGGACGCACCAGCGACTTCTCCGGATGGTCACGGGTGACCTCGGCGAAGTCGGAGCCGCTGGCCCCACGACGACCCGGGGTCGTCGGCTTGTACTTACGAATAGCCATGAGTATCTAGTCCTTCTCTGGGAGCCCCGGTCAGCTGACCGAGCCTCCGAAGATCTCGATGGGCTTGCTGTCTGCGGTCAGCGACACGATGGCGCGCTTGGTCGACTTGCGCTGGCCGTAGCCGGAGCGGGTCCGCTTGCGCTTGCCCTGTCGGTTCGCCGTGTTGACGCTGGCAACCTTCACACCGAAGATCTTCTCGATCGCGATCTTGATCTCGGTCTTGTTGGACTCCGGGTGCACCAGGAAGGTGTACACGTTGTCCTCCATGA
The DNA here is from genome assembly GCF_001942325.1 of Gordonia sp. CNJ-863. Lineage (NCBI taxonomy): Bacteria > Bacillati > Actinomycetota > Actinomycetes > Mycobacteriales > Gordoniaceae > Gordonia > Gordonia sp. CNJ-863. The sequence goes on along the minus strand of NZ_MKKG01000077.1, from coordinate 184,102 downwards.
GTCCGTAGGACTTCTCGGAGATCACGGGCGCCAGGATGATGTCGCGCGGATCGGCAACGGTCGTCATGTCAGGCCTCCTCTGCTGTCTTCTCGACGGCAGCCTTGGCATCCGCCGTGTTCTGCTCGATGAAGGCATTGAGCGTCTCGACGCTGAACACCACCTCGTCCGAATCCAGGACGTCGTAGGTGTTGAGCTGATCGGGCGCGATCGGGAGCACGTTCTCCAGGTTCGCCACGCTCTTCCACGCCGTCAGGTCCTCACGGCCGAGAACGACCAGGAACTTGCGACGATCGGAGAGGCTCTCCAGGAAATCGCGAGCCGACTTGGTCGAGGGGGCCTGCCCCGCAACCAGTTCGGTGATCACGTGGATGCGCTCGTTGCGAGCGCGATCGCTCAGGGCACCGCGCAGGGCGGCGGCCTTCATCTTCTTGGGGGTGCGCTGGCTGTAGTCACGCGGCTGCGGGCCGTGGACGGTGCCACCACCGGTGAACTGCGGTGCACGGGTCGAACCCTGACGCGCACGGCCGGTGCCCTTCTGGCGGTACGGCTTGGCGCCACCGCCGCGGACTTCGCCGCGGGTCTTGGTGGAGTGCGTGCCCTGGCGAGCCGCGGCCTGCTGGGCCACGACGACCTGGTGCATCAGCGCGATGTTTGCGGGAGCGTCGAACAGCGCGGCCGGCAGGTCAACGGTTCCGTTGGTCTTGCCGTCGGCGGTCTTGACGTCCAGCGTCAACTTGGTCGTGGTCTCGGTGCTCACTACTTCGCACCACCCTTCACTGCGTCGCGGACCACCACGATGCCGCCCTTGCGACCCGGGATCGCTCCCTTGATCAGCAGCAGGCCGGCCTCGGCGTCCACCTTGTGGACGGTGAGGTTCTGCGTGGTCACCTTGTCGTTACCCATACGACCGGCCATCCGCATGCCCTTGAACACGCGACCCGGGGTGGCGCAGCCACCGATCGAGCCCGGTGCGCGGTGCACGCGGTGAGCGCCGTGGCTGGCGCCCAGACCGGCGAAGCCGTGGCGCTTCATGACGCCGGCGAAACCCTTGCCCTTCGAGGTGCCGGTGACGTCGACCAGCGCGCCGTCGGCGAAGATCTCGGCGGTCAGTTCCTGACCGATCTCGAACTCGCTGACGTCGTTGACGCGGATCTCGGCCAGGTGGCGGCGCGGGGTGACCCCGGCCTTCTCGTACTGGCCGGCGACCGGCTTGGTCACCTTGCGGGGATCGATGGCGCCGTAGGCGATCTGGACGGCGGTGTAGCCGTCACGATCCTGCGTACGGAGCTGGGTGATCACGTTCGGGCCGGCCTGGATGACCGTGACCGGAACGACGCGGTTGTTCTCGTCGAAACCTGGGTCATGCCGAGCTTGGTGCCCAGGATGCCCTTGGATGAACTCTGGTTGCTCATGATTTATCTCGCCCCCGTCCTACTGGATGTTGACGTCGACACTGGCCGGCAGGTCGATGCGCATGAGCGCGTCGACCGTCTTCGGGGTCGGGTCGAGGATGTCGATGAGTCGCTTGTGGGTACGCATCTCGAAATGTTCGCGGCTGTCCTTGTACTTATGCGGCGAACGGATGACGCAGTACACGTTCTTCTCGGTGGGCAACGGCACCGGGCCAACGACACGTGCACCCGTACGGGTCACGGTCTCCACGATCTTGCGCGCCGAAGCGTCGATCGCCTCGTGGTCGTAGGCCTTGAGCCTGATGCGGATCTTCTGTCCCGCCACGCTGTGTCCTCTTCCGTCAGTTGTTCTGGACAGACAAACACCGCGTGACCAGGGGCAGGCTCTCGCCGGCTGAGCACATGACCGCCGTGTGAGATTCGGCAATCGACGCTGTTCATCTGTCGTTGTACGTTGGCTCGTCTCTGGAACGAACCGGTTTGCTCCGGCACCCGCGGTCGGGCGTGTCGAGTCCGTGAACCTGATTCGGAGCACGCGTTACACGCCAGTCCCCGTAAACCGGGCCTGGGAGTCATTCACCTGACCACATCGGCGGTGTCGGCACAGAGTGCGACGTGCGTCTGCCGGTCAAGGCAACCCGACAAGTATGCAACAGAGACGGGTGCCGATTCAAATCCGACCTCGTCACACCCCCGGACCGCTCAACTGACTCGTGAGTAAGATACGCGCATGGCTGCTATCGGTTCCACCTACGCCCTGCGCAAGAAGCTTCCCGACAACACTCTCGGGAACGTCCTGTTCTCGGTGGGCCTGGTCGCCAAGGCCCCTTACTTCGGGACCGTCTTCCCTCTGGTCCAGGAGATGGAGCCGGGTTTCGCCAAGGTCACCGCCCCCAACTGGTTCGGGGTCCACAACCACATCGGCACCTTCCACGCGATTGCCGCGTGCAACCTGGCCGAGGCCGCGATGGGCGTGCTGATGGAGGCGACGACCCCGACGTCGCACCGCTGGATCCCGAAGGCGATGGAGACTCAGTACTTGGCTAAGGCCACCACCCGACTCATCGCCGAGGCCCGCCTGGCCGAGCCGGTCGACTTCGCCACCCTCACCGAGGGCACGGACGTCACGGTGTCGGTCAGCATCACCGACACCAAGGGCGTCGAGGTGGTCCACTGCGACATCACCACCTGGGTGACGCCTAGGTAACGGCTTCCGCTCGACGTCTCCGCGCTCGCAACTGCCCGATCAGGACCCCCACCAACGAGACGAGGAACCACAGCAGCGGCGCCCAGACGTAGAAGGACATGCCGTACCAGGCAGAGACAACAACCAGCCCATCGGCGGCGCTCGTCGTGGCGGTCTCGGCGGCGGCACAGTAGGTCCATCCCCAGAAGGCCGCAACGAAGACCAAGTAACTCAGCGGCAGGCAGATGACCGCGAGCCTGAGCGAGTACGGGCGGAACCATCGTCCGATCAATTGCCGCCTACCTTCACGTCGTGGTGCCCCGGCAGGTGCCTCAGGGGTCCCCACGGGTCGGTCGGGTCCGGCATGTGTCCGTAGACCTGCGTCGGAACTCCGGAGTCGGAGTCGGCGTAGACCTCCCAGGCTGGGTAGTTGGTGAGCTGGCCTTCCAATCTTGGCTCCATACCGTCGTATGGCTCTGCGACCAAGGTTCCTCGCACGCTGGCCCCGACCGTGCTCGAAGCCCACTTTCCTACTTCCTGGTCGTAGAAGGGCATGAACGGATCCTTCGCTTCGAAGGTCACCTGCACGCGCTCTCCATCCTGCGCCACACCGAGGGTGGGGCTACCGACCTTCACAGCCCCAGACGGTATTTCGACCGACGGGTTCTGACGCATCACGACAACGCCATTGTCGTAGTCGATGTAGATGGATACCCTGCAGTCCTCAGCGCCCGCGCTCCCATCGAATCCCCTGCTGTCGCCGGCGTTGTCGTGCGGGATGTTGTGGACGTTGTCACGTGGGATGAATGCGTTCACACGCACGAGACCTCCGCCCGGAACCTTGTCTATCGACTTCACGACGACGGCAGAGTCCGTTCCCTTGTACCGAGGATCGTAGGTGTTCGGGTCCATGGCTTCCGCAAGCTTCCACTCGCTCGGCGTCGATGGAGGCCGATCGAACCGGTCTTCGAACACCTTTGTCTGATTGGCTCGCCTCGAGATACTGCTGGTTCCCGTGATCGGATCGACGTCGGTGACGGGCAAGTCGCCATCTGCTGCCTCGATGACGGCTGCCAGGTCCTGATCGACTTGAGCGGCGTCGGCGAGTAGCTGGGAGAGCTGCTCCTGCAGATCTTCCTTCATCGAGAGGAACGCCAGCACTTCGAAGAGCGGAAAAGTGGTGTCCGAAGGCGACGGGGTGGGTCCGTCGATCGTCCCCGCCTCGGTGACGGTCAGTCCCAGTTGCCGCGCTCCTTCGCGAACTGCTTCCAATCGTCGCTTGACTTCATCGATGGACTCCGCAGCCTGACGAGCGGCCATACCTATAAGAGCGGATTCGTTGCGGAAGTTCGTGAAGTCCTTCACCGCCGTCGCCACACGGGAACCCGCGGCGTCCGCGGAATCCCCGGACCAGGTTTCGAAGACCGCCAGATTCGCGAACCGTGTGACCATTGTGTCGCAGTTCTGGATGTTCGCTTCCGTCTGACGGAACACCTCGCGAACCTGCTCTGCATCCCACCTGTCGATGTCTGGAACAGTGACCACGTGTCAGTTCAGGTTCAGCAGTTTGGGGCGCTCGATCCGGTCGGCACTTTCGCGATCAGCGGACGATAGTTCGTAGTGCGCGAGTTGCAGTCCGCCTGAGAGGGTTCCCACGTGCTCGACGAGCCGGCGATTGGCTTCAACCCAGCGGGTCGTGATCTTTTCCATCGCTGCACCTGAAGTACCGGCCCAGCCGCTGAGACTGTCGTTCATCCGTCTGCCGGCGGTACTGAACCGGTCAGCGCAGTCTTCGGTCCAGACCCCGGTCAACTGTGCCGCCGCTGCGAGCTCCCCGAGATCGACCGCAACATTCTTTGCTCTGTCCCCCTGTGTCACGAGTGGGAAGCATATCCGCCCCCTGAGCCACGTCGACGTGGCCATCCACAACCCGGTCGGGTCCAACGTGCGAGCGGCGCAGGGTTCATTGCCAGGGTCGCCCCCCCCAAGTAGTCAGCGGTAGCAGGCCTGCCATCCGGCGGTGCGCACCGTCTCCGCCGCGCAGTAGGTCGCGCGCGGATAGTAAGGACCCATCGTCGACGCCGGGTCGGACTTGGTCGCCTGCGACGCCTGCACGCTGTTCGGATAGAAGCCCGCCGACGGCAGCATGTTGCGGAGGAACACCACCTTCGACACCGACGTGCTGCCCCACGGGATGACGGTGAGGTCGGAGCCGGCCACCTGTGCGGTCAGGTCCGACGGCGCCGCGACCACATAGGTGTAATAGCCGTCGGCGTCGATCCGGGTCGCGTAGTCGGCCGCGCAGGCGACGACCGGGTAGGGCGTCACCTTGTCGTTCTGGCACATCGACCAGTATCGGAGCTGTTCGCCCGGGGTGGCCGGCGACTGCCCCGCACGGCTGTTCGGGAAGCTCGGCGCCTTGCCGCGGATCACCGCGACGCGGCCGGGTCGGTAGGTGAGCAGCGAGCCGATGTACTTGTTGTCACCGTTGGGGAACAGACCCGAGGTGCTCGCTGGATTGACGAAGGTGCCCTCGGCGGCGTCGCCGGGGAACGACCCCGATGCGGCGTTGCCGATCGCATCGTCGAACACCCTGGTGAGCGCCTGCGCGATCGGTCCGTTGTAGTTCCGCGGGTTGAACGGCTGCGCGCACGGCGCGACAGGGACGGACTGCCCGGCGATCGAGAAGGTCACGTTCGGCAGGGTGACGCCGCCATTCGGGGATTTCGGATCGTCGGGGACGTAGATCCGGACGATGAGGAAGCCGACCGGCACGTTCTGCCCACCGGCGGGGAGCCCGCGAATCTCGTTGCGCGAGTGGTCGGCGGCGCCGGGCACGACAGTCGCGCGCCATGTGCGCTTGGACGGCGGCGGCATGCGGACCGGCGCAGCGAAGGGGTTGATGCTGCCCGCATCAGACCGGATCTGGTTGTCACGCAGCGTGTCGACCGTGTCGAGATCGGTGCCGTAGGTGTTGAGCGAGAAGTACCGGGCAGCCGGGAAGGTCCCCGACAGGCGGATCGAATCCCCCGGGCCGAGCGCATACGGCAGTATCCAGTAGGTCGCGTTGGCGTCGGGGAAGGCGACATTGAGGTCAGTGCTGTTCGACATCAACTGCCACGCGCATCCCGGACCCGGCGCATACCCCTGCGGGGCCGCCGATGCCGGGGCAGGCACCACGCCGGCCACCGCCGCGAGCACCGCACCGACGATGAAGCCGACGATGGCTCCGACACGATGCTTGACCTGTGTGAACATGTTTTCTCCCTCCGCCTCGCGGCGATCGTAGCCACAGCTCACCTGCGTGCCGGGCCGATCCCGCGATATCGTCTCGGCCTGCCTCCCGGCGACGATGCTCATAGGGTGGAGAAGGTCCCGCCGTCGACGCCACTCCTGCCGGAGCGGGGCAAGAACCCCGGGGCCCGGCCCTGGAGTGCGGCAGTATCGAAGAGGGACGGTATCGACGGGGAACCGACCGACAGGCGCCACCGAGCAGGAGGACAGAGATCATGTGCGGAATCTGCGGCGAGATCCGTTTCGACGGTAGCGTGCCCGACGTCTCGACAGTCGACGCGATGACCTGCGAGATGACGCGCCGCGGGCCCGACGGGAGCGGCGTCTTCGCGAAAGGGTCTGTCGCTCTCGGACATCGGCGCCTGAAGATCATCGACCTGTCCGAGAAGGGCAGCCAACCGATGATCGACCCGGTCCTGGGACTGGCGCTCGTCTTCAACGGTTGCATCTACAACCATCACGAGCTGCGGGCCGAACTCGAGGCGAAGGGTTACTCCTTCTTCTCCCACGCCGACAGCGAGGTGATCCTCAAGGCCTTCCACGCCTGGGGTCCCGACTGCGTGGACCACTTCATCGGTATGTTCGCCTTCGCGATCGTCGACACCGACACCGGCGTGGTGACCCTCGGCCGCGACCGCCTCGGGATCAAGCCGCTCTATCTCGCCGACACCCCGGGACGTCTACGGTTCGCATCATCGGTACAGGCACTCCTCCGTGCCGGTGACGTGGACACCTCGATCGATCGTGTTGCGCTGCATCACTATTTCAGCTTCCACGCGGTGGTCCCGGCCCCGCACACCATCTACAACGGCATCCGCAAGCTGCCCCCGGCCACCGTCATGGTCGTCCATCCCGATGGTCGACGCACCGAACGGAAGTACTGGGAGCCGAGCTTCGAGGCCCACCCCGATCGCGCCGACTGGGACGAGCAGCGATGGCATGCCGAGCTCCTGGACTCCCTACGCACCTCGGTGAAGCGCCGCATGGTCGCCGACGTCCCGGTCGGCGTGCTCCTGTCCGGCGGCGTCGACTCGTCGCTCGTCGTGGCTCTGCTCGCCGAGCAGGGACAGACCGACCTGGCCACCTTCAGCATCGGATTCGACTCGGCGGCAGGCGAATCCGGCGACGAGTACGCCTACTCCGACCTGATCGCCGACACTTTCGCGACGGATCATCACAAGATCCACATCGGTACCGACCGGTTGCTGCCCGCGATCCCCGACACCGTCGCCGCGATGGGCGAGCCGATGGTCAGTCACGACTGCGTGGCCTTCTATCTCCTGTCGCAGGAGGTCAGCAAGTCCATCAAGGTGGTCCAGTCCGGGCAGGGCGCCGACGAGATCCTGGGCGGCTACAGCTGGTATCCGCCGCTGCGCGGTGTGCCGCGCCAGGACACGACCCGCGCCTACGCGAACGTCTTCTTCGACCGCGACGACGCCGACATCCGCAGCATCCTCGCCGACGAGTACCTCCTCGAGTCCGGCTACGACCCCAGTTTCGCCTTCGCCCAAGCACACCAGTCGGCTCCGGGCGCCGACACCTCGGTCGACGCGGCGCTGCGGCTCGACACCACCGTCATGCTCGTCGATGACCCGGTCAAGCGCGTCGACACGATGACGATGGCGTGGGGTCTCGAGGCCCGAGTGCCCTTCCTCGACCACGAGTTCGTCGAACTCGCCGCCACCTGCCCGGCCGAACTCAAACTCGCGCACGGAGGCAAGGGTGTTCTCAAGGAGGCGAGCCGGGCGCTCCTGCCGTCGGCGGTGATCGACCGCACCAAGGGCTACTTCCCGGTGCCCGGCATCCGCCACCTGACCGGCGGGGTCCTCGACCTCGTCAACGACACCCTCCGGTCGCAGTCCGCCGTCGACCGCGGCCTCTACCGGCCCGAGGCGCTCGACAAGCTCTTCGGCGACCCCAACGGCATCCGCACGCGCCTCGACGGGAACGAACTCTGGCAGGTCGCGCTCCTCGAGATGTGGCTCCAGACGATGGAAGCGAACGCCCGACGGTGACCGCTCTGCGTTTCGACGACCGCGGTTGGAAGACCTACGGAGCCTCCCTCTCACCGGACGGGAGTGCGTTCGCCTACATCGTCGACGACGGCAACGGGTACCCCCGTGCGGCGCAACGATCCCTGTCCCGGGACGGGGTCGGCGACCTGCGCTGGGTGAAGCTGCGGTCCACCGGCCCGGTCCGAAAGATCGTGCACTCCACCGACAGCCGCTGGCTGGCCGTCGAGATCGCACCGAGCGGCGGTGAGCACCACCAGGTCTGGGTGGTCACCACCGACCCCGACGACGACACCGCGCACCGGATCGCGGCCACCCGCCCGGACGGCCGGTCCTACGGGACCGTCCGCCTCGTCGGCTGGGACACCGATTGGGTCCTGCTCACCGCGATCGACCACGACGGCACCACGCATGCGTTGCGCGTCCACCCTGGAACCCAGACCACCCGTACCCTCGACCTGCGCGTCGGCAGCGAACTGATCGACTCCTGGAAGGGTGCGACCCTCGTCCGGGTCGGCCCGCGGGGCTATCACGACATGCTCCTGATCCGACGCCGTCCCGACGCGCCGGACGACGAGATCACCATGACGCCGCTGCTCCCCCAGGATCCCGGCGCCGTCACCGATCAGGGTTATGTGCTCGACCAGGGTTTCGACCACGCGTCACTGGTCTTCGTCCACGCACCCAACGAGCCCATCCGCGACCTCGACAGCGTCCAGGCGTTGGTGCGCAGCGACTTCGACGCGAAGTTCCCTCGGCTCCTCGGCGTCGAGGTCAGCAAGTTCGGCGTGCGGTTCCGGGTGATGGCGCAACGCGTCGACATCGGGCTCGACGAGTTCGCCGTCAGCCACGACCAGTCCACCGTCGCCCTCTTGTGGAATATGAAGGGCCGCAGCCAGTTGCAGATCCTGACGCTGCCCGACCAGACGCTGCACCCGCCGATCGATCTCCCCGGCGAGGTTGCCCATGACCTGTCGATCAGTGCGGCGGGATCGGTGGTGTCGGTGACGGTGTCGAGCCCGCAGCACTCTCCGCTCGTCCACCTGATCGACGTCGCGAACCGGAGGGTGACGCCGGTGCGGGACGACGTCGTCACCGGTGAGGGTCCATCGAGTCTTCTCCGCCCCGAGCTCGTGGAGTTCTTCGCACGGGATGGCATGCCGCTGTCGGGTTTTCTGTATCGGGCCGCGAAGAAGACCCGCGACGAGCGACCCGGCCCGACGCTGCTCTACTTCCACGGCGGCCCCGAGGGACAAACCCGACCTGACTACCAGTTCCTCTTCGGCCCGCTCGTCGATGCCGGGATCACGGTCTTCGCCCCCAACGTCCGTGGCTCGTCGGGTTACGGCCGACTCTTCTCCCACGCAGACGATCGCTACGGCCGGTATGCCGGCATCGACGACGCCGCGGACTGCGCGGAACTGCTGTGCCGCCTGGGGATCGCCGATCCGGACGCGGTGTACTGCTCGGGCCGCTCCTACGGGGGCTACCTGACCCTGGCCTGCCTGACCTTCCACCCCGACCTGTTCGCGGCCGGTATCGCCATCTGCGGCATGAGTGACCTCGAGTCGTTCTTCCGCAACACCGAACCGTGGATCGCCGTCGCCGCCTACACCAAATACGGGCACCCCGAATCGGATCGCGAGCTACTCGCCGACCTCTCCCCCATCCACCGCATCGACGACGTGCGCGCACCCCTGCTCGTCGTACACGGCGCGCACGACACGAACGTCCCGGTCAGCGAGTCACAGCAGATCGTCGCCGAGCTGCAGGCACGTGGTGCAGTCGCCGAGATGCTGATGTTCGACGACGAGGGCCACGAGATCGTCAAGCGCAGCAATCAGCATCGACTGACCGAGGCCGTCGCCGAGTGGATCGCCAAGTATCCGACGCGGCCCGGGGTGATGCGGTGAACCGGCGGATGACCGACCGGTTGATCGCGCAGCTCGCGGACACCCGCACCGGCAACGAGCGCGCCAACATACTCGAGGAACTCCGTCGGCTCATCCTGTCCGGTGGTGCACCTCCGGGAACACAGATCCCGCCCGCCGAGATCGCCGACGCCTTCCAGGTCAGTCCGATACCCGTGCGCGAAGCGCTGAAGACCCTTGTCGGTGAGGGTCTCGTCGTCCATCGACCCAACGCCGGGTACCACGTCAGCCAGCCGTCCACCGACGAGCTCCGCGAGATCTACTTCGTCCGTGGAACCCTCGAACAGGCCGCTCTCACCCGATCGGTCGAGCTCATCGACGAGTCCGCACTGCAGATCGCCCGGGACCGTCACGCCGACTCCTCGTCGCGGTGAAGTACAACGACGGCAAGGCATTCCACGATGTGTCCCGCGAGTTCCACCGCGCCCTCACCACCCCGTGCGCGATGCCGCGACTGCTCAACATGTTCGAGGCGACCTGGAACCTCACCGAACCCTTCCAGATGATGCGGGCGGTGACCTCAGAGACCCAGGCCGCACTCAACACCGACCACGAAGACCTCCTCGATGCCTTCGCCGACCGCGACACCCCGGCGGTTCTCGAGGTCGCACGCCGGCACCACCAGCGACTCGAGAGCGCGATCGTCGAAGCGGCCGATCTCCTCGACGTCCGCCACGATTGACCCGTCCCAGGACCGTCGAATCGGGCACCCGTCGATGTGCCCAGCGGAATATACTTGCGCGTTCATCGTCAGGTAACAAACCGTTCCTACTTTTGTCCCATCAGCATTTCCGCACCTGAGAGCGGGTTTCCACGCTGAGAGACGAACCGGGAGAACACATGTCCACACCGACCCCTGCCGAGGCGGCCCAGTCGCATCACGGCGCCGCGGGCGAGAGCGTCATCAAGGCAAGCTACGACGAACGACTCACCAACACCGATCTCGCACCGCTGAAGGAACAGAAGTGGACCTGGTACAACATCTTCGCGTTCTGGATGTCCGACGTGCACAGCGTCGGCGGCTACGTCTTCGCCGGCAGCCTCTTCGCGCTGGGGATCGCCGCGTGGCAGGTCCTCGTCGCCCTGCTGGTGGGCATCGTCGCCGTCAACATCCTCTGCAACCTCGTCGCCAAACCGTCTCAGATCGCGGGGGTCCCGTACCCGGTGACGACGCGGGTGTCCTTCGGTGTCAAGGGCGCCAACATCCCGGCGATCATCCGCGGCGCGATCGCGGTCGTCTGGTACGGCATCCAGACCTATCTCGCCTCGGTCGCATTCGGATTGCTCGCGCTGAAGTTCTGGCCGGGCCTCGAACCGTGGGGTGACGTCGACCAGCACGGCTTCCTGGGACTGTCGCTGCTCGGCTGGGCCGGTTTCCTCCTGATGTGGGTCCTGCAGGCCTTCGTCTTCTGGAACGGCATGGACACCATCCGCAAGTTCATCGACTTCTGCGGTCCCGCTGTCTATGTCGTGATGATCGCGCTCGCCGGCTATCTGATCGTCAAGGCGGGCTGGAGCAACGTGAGCCTCGACCTCTCGGTCGGCGACGGCCTCACCGGATGGTCGTCGATCACGATGATGATCAGCGCGTTCGCGCTCGTGGTCTCCTACTTCTCCGGCCCGATGCTCAACTTCGGCGACTTCTCCCGTTACGGAAAGAGTTTCGGCGAGGTCAAGAAGGGCAACTTCTGGGGCCTGCCGGTCAACTTCCTGTTCTTCTCGCTGCTCGTCGTGTGCACGGTCTCGGCGGCGGTGACGGTCATCGGCAAGGACGCGGACGGCAACATCATCACCGACCCGGTCCACATCGTCGACAGGATCGACAACACCACCGCCGCGGTGCTCGGTGTGCTGACCTTCGCCATCGCCACGATCGGCATCAACATCGTCGCCAACTTCGTGTCCCCCGCCTTCGACTTCTCGAATGTGGCCCCCACCAGGATCAGCTGGCGAACCGGCGGCATGATCGCCGCGGTCGGCTCGGTCCTGATCACCCCGTGGAACCTCTTCAACAACCCGACCGCGATCCATTACACGATGGACACGCTCGGCGCCGTGATCGGTCCGCTGTTCGGCATCCTGATCGCCGATTTCTACCTGGTCAAGAAGCAGAAGATCGTCGTCGACGACCTGTTCACCATGAAGCCGGAAGGCGCTTACTGGTACCGCAACGGATGGAATCCGGTGGCGGTCGCGTCGACCATCGTCGCCTCCATCCTGCCGATCTGTGTCGTCATCTTCGGCACCGCCTACCAGGCCAGCTTCACCTGGTTCATCGGCGCCGGCCTCGGCCTGGCGGTCTACTGGCTGGGCATGAAAGTCGTTCCCACCCATCTGATCTACGGTGCGGCACTCACCGCTCACACCACCACCGACATCGCGGTCGACGCCACGGGTGAACCCGTGGGCTACCCGGCCCCGGAGCCGGCGGTCGCCGGGGTCACCGCCGAAGAGGCACCGGGCAACTGATGCGACGAACGTCATCACCCTGACACCTCCCGGGAGGAAGTCGGCGCTGATCGATCGGGCCGCGCGATTCGTCGCGCGGCCCGTTCCGGGTCTACCGGCTCTGACCCAGCCCGCGCTCCGCGATCGCCTCGAGAACGTCCATCGACGCCTTGTAGGGTTCGGTGTCCCGCGGCCAGGGCACGATGATGTCGGTGAAGCCGAGTTCGGCTGCGCGGCCGACCATGTCGTCGAACAGGCCGACACTCTCGAGCGGGTTACGCGGGGCGGCCTCGAGACTGAGGTATCGGTCGATCCGACGGCCCGGTCGCCGACCCAGTTCCTCGTCGACGATGGCGACGGCCCGTCCGACGGACCCGAACCACTCGTCGAGGCCCTCCGTCGCCTGGCCGGTGGTCACCCACGCGTCACCGTGACGGGCGGCGAACCGCACCGAGCGTGGACCGTTGCCGGCGAGCAGGAAAGGCACCCGGTCTCGTACCGGTCCACGTCCCAGGCGCATGTTCCGCGCGCGGAAGTAGCGGCCGTCCGCGTCGACGTGATCCTCGCTCAGGGTCATCTCGAGCAGTCCGACGAACTCCTGGAATCGGTCGACCCGCTGACCGACGGTGAGCGCCGGCTGCCCGAGCACGACGTCGTCCGGTTGGCCTCCGGCGCCCAGACCCAGCAGGAAGCGACCGTCCGAGATGTCGACGAGGGTCTCGACCTCACGCGAAAAAGCTACCGGGTGACGGAAATTGGGCGAGACCACGAACGCGCCGAGTTCGATGGTGCTCGTGACCACGGCGGCCGCCGACAACAGCGGTATGCAGCCGGACCAGAGCGAGTCCGGCAGGCCGCCCCAGACGAGGTGGTCGTAGGTCCAGGCGTGGTCGAAACCCATCGCCTCGGCCAGAATCCACCGCGGCCGGGATTGTTCCCAGGTCAGATCGGGGAGGATGCAGATGCCGTAGCGCACGGCTCACACTGTACTTCGGCTCAGCGGGCGACTGGCGAGACCGTGACCCGTCGACCGGGAGTACGCGGCGAAGGCGACCGCGCCGCTGATCAGGAAGGCAACCGAGCCACCGGAGTCGGGAGACCACACGAGGTGGGGCTCACCAGCTACCGGATGGGCGAACAGGGCGGACCCGACCATGAAACCCCAGCGCTGTTTCGGCACCGTGGGAACGGCGCAGTGGGCCAGGCACGACGCCGTGTCGACGTCCATCGCGAGGAGGACTCACGCAGTGACATCGAGTTCCGTGATGACCTTGCTCGGTTCGATCCAGACGCCCAGTTCGCCCGGTACGCCGTTGCGCGCGCCGAACTCCTCGGCCCGTTCGGCACCCATGTATCGCGCGCCGCACAGCGTGGCGATCCGACGCACGTCGTCGAGATCCTCGGTCACCAGCGCACGACCCTGCACCTGGACGAAGCCGTACGGCGGTTCCTGCAGGTCGACCGACATCGCAACACGCGGGTCACGGAGGAGCGCAAGACCTTTCGCGGTGGTAGCACCGGTGTTGAAGGCCAAGCGGTCTCCGTCAACGACGAACCAGACCGGGACCACCAGGGGCCTGCCATCGGCGGCGGTGTAACCGAGGTGGCCGGTCTTGGTACCGGAGGCCAGGAATTCCCGGACCGCGGGATCCGACAGCGACGTTCCAGACATGTATCCAGCCTAGGTGTTCCCGCGTGGCCGATTCCTTCCCGCTTACCGGATAGCACCCGCGGGAAGGGAACTGACACCGCGGGGAGGAAGCGGTCCCGCGGGTAGCTGCGGTGTCCAGGGCGAACAATTGCTCGCTCACCCCTCATCCGAGAATCGGTTGCCGATGTGGACGGCCACCATCATGATCGTGGCATGCGGCCCGCTGTGGCCGCCGGTCGGCAGGATCGATCCGTCGACGATACGTAAGCCCACGGTTCCGTGCACCGCACCGAGCGCGTCGGTGCGCACACCCATCGGCATCGTGCCCCACGTGTGCTGCGAGAACCCCGGCACCGCGGCCACCGAGACGCTGCCCGGAACGACGATGCCGGCGAACTCGGTCGAGTGCAGCATCTCCACCACCCGGTCGGCGCCCGCACGCATCGCGGCGGTGACCTCGGCCGACGGTTCTCCGAACACGAGATGGACGCGCTCGCCGTCGGCGACGAGTCGCACCGGCGATAGGTCCATCGCGGTCACCTCGACCATCGGCCCGCTGTACGGGAGACCGTCGATGTAGGCCGCGAAATCATCCCGGTAACAACGGATCTCGAGACCATCGACAGTGTGCACCACCGACGGCAGCACCATCCCGGGTTCGGCCGGTCCCTTTCGGCGATAGGAGACGGCCAGTCCCCGGTGTTCACCGGCGTCGAGGAATGCGGCCCCGCCGAGCGGCTCGAGGTCTGAAGCGAGTAGTAGTTGCGCGGTGCCCAGCGTGCCGCCGGCGAGGATCACCTCGCCGGCTCTGAAGGTGGCCCGATCGGTACGCACGCCGGTGACGCGCCGCCCGCCGGAGACCTCGAGCCGCCGGACCTCGCAGTCGGCCACCACGCGGAGATTCGGCCGGTCGAGCGCCGGCTCGAGGTAGGCCTGAGCCGCGGTCCGGCGCTCCATCCCGGATCGGTTGCCGAGTACCCGGTTCACGCCGGTGACCGGCCAGCGGTCGTCGAGCGGACGGACAGCCGCTCGCGCCGACCAGTACCGCTCGAAAGACGTTCCGGCATCACCGAGTTCATCGTCGGGCACCGGCGAGACCCCCATCGTGCCCCCATCCCCGTCCCCGCCCCCGTCGAGTTCGGAGTAGGCGGCCTCGACCGCGTCGAGGTCCCAGCCTTCCGGCCAGTCCGCGAAGTCCTCGGGATGCCAACGCAGGAAGTATCCGCCGTTGACCACGGAGGACCCCCCGATCGCCGACCCCCGCGCCGCGGTGAGGCCGTCGAGATCGGTGGCGTGCCGGACCGCGTAGGGCGCGTGGTCGTCGATGGGGAGACGCCGCAGGTCCCGCGCCTCCGGCCCCGGCCACCGTCCGGGTCCCCGCTCGAGCAGCACGACGTGCCGCCCGGGTTCCCTCGACAGCTTCTCCGCGAGGACGCAGCCGGCACTCCCCGCACCGACGATGACGACGTCGGCGCTCAGGACTTCGGCGCTCATGTCATCGGGCGTCAGACGATCATTGCGCGGCAACGTCATCGCGAGATGACCGGGCGCAATGCCTCCGCGTCTCGATGGGTGATGACGCCCTGCCACAGACCTGCGCCGTAGGCGAGGTCGTCGAGGCGGCGCATCAGCAGGTAGCGGAACGGACCCAGCGCCGGTGGGGTCGTCGGGTCCGCGAGGAGATCCCGGAACCAGGACACCACCCCCTCGACGATCGCCACCTGGATCGCGAGTGTGCGGAAGCGTCTCGACACGAGCGCCATGAGCAGGGCCACCGGCCAGTAGTGCCGGCAGATCGCATCAGCCGCCTGGAGTAGGCCGAATCCGGCGGCCCGACCGGTGAGTTGCGCCGAGACGAGCGGGGCCGACGGTAGGTCGCCCAACCGTTTGCGGAGCCGGGTCGCGAGATGGGTCAGGATGAGCATCGCCAGCGCGGTGCCGAAGCGGGTCCGGGTCAGCAGAGCTGCGACGGCCGCGGCCATCGGCACCGACATCACCAGCGGGGCGGCCCGGTTTCCGTGACGTGCGGCGAGGTGGGCTGCGCCGGTTCCGTAGAAGCACCGGCGAGACAGCACCGACCGCATGTCGGTGCGGTGATCATGTGCCACCCGTGCGACCGGGTCGTACCGAATCCGCCATCCCGCCGCGTGCATACGCCAGCACGCATCCACGTCCTCGGCCACCCTGAGCGACTCGTCGAAACCGCAGAATGCGCTGCGCCGCACCACGATTGCCGCGCTGGGAACGTACGGGACCCGGGTCGACGGCAGGACCGCGGATTCCTCGGGGCCCATATCCAGCGAGGACCAGCCGTTCTCGTAGCACTCGGCCAGCGAGGACGACCGGTCGGCGGACCGGAGTCCCACGATACGCGGGGCCACGATCCCGACCGTGGGGTCGGAGAAGTGGGTGAGCAGCACCGTCAGCCAGTCCGGGTCGGGCACGACGTCGGAGTCCAGGAAGGCCACGAAATCGGTGGTGGCAGCGGCCGATCCGGCGTTCCGGGCAGCCGCCGGACCGCGATTCTCGTCGAATCGGATCACGCTCACGCCCGGCCGGTCGGCGACGATCGGGGCCTCCGACCCGTCGTCCACGACCACGACGGTCAGCCCGTCGAGGGCGTCGAGAAGGCGGTCGACGCCGGTCTGGTTGTCCTTGACCGGTATCACCACGGTGACGTCGGCGGGCCGCGGGCCGAACATCGGGCGCGGGTTGGCGACCCCGGCGTCGAGAAGCGCACGCGCGAGACGCCGGGTCACGTTGTCGCACACCTCAATTCGACCGTCGTCCGAGGTCATGCCGAGCGCGGTGTCGGACATGCGCATCAACCGCGTCGGCGAGCCGCCGACGAGGTATCGGAGGTCGCCGCCACGCGCGGAGCGCAAGTCGATCTGGACCTGGAACCCGTCGGGCAGGTCGGCGGGGTTCCCCGTCGCCCTCGCGTCCGTCGAATCGGCATCCTCACCAGAGTCGCTCTCCGAAACATCTTGTGCGCCGACGTTTCCCTCATTGGCGGCATCGCCGTCGATCGTGTCCCGGTCGGTCACGTCCCTGCCCTCGGTCACGTCGTCGCCACTGATGCCCTGGGCCGAGCCACTGCCACGGGGGGCCGAATCGTCGAGTGCGGTCATCCGAGTCGCCCCTGGTCGTCGACCTCCCAGGAGACGAGCGCCGCACCGAGGCGATCGGTCACCTCGGCCACCAGGCGTCGCCCCTCGTCGGCGGAGGCCTTGGTGGGATCACCCAGCACACCGTTCGGGCTGACCGCCCCGACACCACCCTCGCGCATGGCACCGAGCAGTGCGCCGACCGGCTCACGATTGCCGGCGACTGCCCGCGACGCGTCGACCGACGACGGCGAGACATGAAGCAGCACCGAGGTTTCCGTGAACCCGGCATGTGCGTCCGCGCCCGGGAAGGCACACGGGAACCAGGCGGCATCCCGCCCCTCGTAGCGGAGTCGGGTCACCGCGTCGATCAGCGTGCGCGTGTTGCCGCCGTGTCCGTTGACGAACACGATGCGCCGCGCCCATCGGCAGGCACTGCGGCCGTACTCGATGAGCATCCCGCGCAGGGCGTCGTGTCCGATCGAGATCGTCCCGGCAAAGCCCTCGTGCTCGCCGCTCGCGCCGTAGTTGAGGTCGGGGGCACGGAGAATGTCGGAATCCCCGAGGCGCTCACAGACGACGTCGGAGACCGCCGCGGCGATACGCGTGTCGGTGTCCAGAGGCAGGTGCGGACCGTGCTGCTCGACAGAACCGAGAGGTACCACGAGAGTGATCACCTTTCCATCGAGGTCCGGCCAGCTGCACTGCCCCAGCGTCGACGGTCCTGTCATCTGACCAATGCTAGCCATCGTGCTCCCAGGCTTCTGCCCCTCGGCCCAAAAACAGCGAGAAAAACGGGCCGAAAACGTCGTGCCGACCACATTGACGAGCGTTCGATCGGTTATGGAATGCTATTGCGTGACACGTGACGCCTGACACAGTGGCGGTACAACGACCGGAGGACGACACATGAGCAGTACGACACCCCACAACAGCGGAAAACCCGGCCCACTCAGCTCCATCCGGGTCATCGAGTTCGCTGGTATCGGCCCGGGACCCCACGCGGCCATGTTGCTCGCCGATCTCGGCGCCGACGTGGTCCGTGTCCAGCGTCCCGGCACGCTGCCGAAGCCCGGCGTGAACGCCGACGCGCTGCTGCGCGGCCGTCGCGTCGTCGAGGCCAACCTGAAGGACGAGACCGATCGCGCCACGATCCTCGATCTCGTCGCCAAGGCTGACGTCATCATCGAGGGTTTCCGCCCCGGCGTCATGGAACGCCTCGGCTTCGGCCCCGGTGACCTCACCGAGGTCAACCCCGGCCTCGTGTACGGCCGTATGACCGGCTGGGGCCAGGACGGCCCCCGCGCCAACCTCGCCGGCCACGACATCAACTACATCTCGCTCACCGGCCTGCTCCACGCCATCGGCCGCAAGGACGATCGTCCGGTGCCGCCGCTCAACCTCGCCGGCGACTTCGGCGGCGGATCGATGTTCCTCGTCGTGGGCGTGCTCGCCGCTCTGCTCGAGCGCGGCATCTCCGGCAAGGGCCAGGTCGTCGACGCGGCCATGGTCGACGGCGCTTCCGTTCTGGGACAGATGATGTGGGCGTTCCGCGGCACCGGCCTGTGGAGCGACGACCGCGGCACCAACATGCTCGACACCGGCGCCCCCTACTACGAGGTCTACGAGACCTCGGACGGCAAGTACATGGCCGTCGGCGCCATCGAGCCGCAGTTCTACACCGAGCTGCTGAAGGGCCTCGGCCTGGCCGACGCCGATCTCCCGGCGCAGAACGACATCGCGAACTGGGGCACGCTGAAGGAGATCTTCACCGAGACCTTCAAGTCCCGCACCCGCGACGAGTGGGCCAAGGTCTTCGACGGCACCGATGCCTGCACCTCGCCGGTGCTGACCTTCGCCGAGGCGCCCGCCGACGCGCACATGGCCGCGCGCGCCAACCTGATCGACATCGACGGCGTCACCCAGGCGCAGGTCGCGCCGCGCTTCTCGCGCACCCGGCCGGAGACCCCGGTCGGCCCCTCGACCGAGGCCGTCGACCCGAAGACCCTCTGGGCCTGATCCTGACGTCGACCCTCCGCCGCCTGAAGCGAAAGAACCAGCAAACCGCTCGCTGCGCTCGAGAAACAAGGGCGGATTACATCGCCCTTCCCCACTCGCGGCAAGCCGCTGGGAAACTCATCCCCGTGAGCGGCTTCGGAGGGCATATCGCCCTCCGAAGCCGCTCAGGTGGACGCGAGTTTCGGACCGTTCGACCCGCTGTGGGGCATTCATCGCCTGCCACCCGGAACACAACGTCATTGAACGGCCAAACGCCCCGCTTCTTCGACCTCCATGACGGCGGCCCGCCGACCGCGGGTACTGAGGCGTGGGAGCGCAAGCCGCCGGGCCGAGTAAGCGACGAGAGAGCGCATCAAAGTCGACGAGCCTCGAAGGCCCGGTGGGACAACCTCACCCACCCGACCACGGGTCGACTTCAACCCGACCGACAGACTTCGATCGATGTCTGTCGGTCGAGATGAGGTTCGTCGGTCAGGTGCTCGACTTCTAGACCTTCGAGTGCCCCATGTCGATCTGGAACTCGGCACCGGTGATGCCCTTGGCGCTGTCGGAGGACAGGTACAGGACGGCGTCGGAGATCTCGTCGCACGACGCGACCGGGTGGTAGTCCAGCATCGACACGAAATGCGGGGTCACCCACGGCTTTTCGAAGAGTCGGTGGGCCTCGGTGTCGGCGACTCCCATCGGGGTGTCGACCGCGTAGGGGTGGACGCTGTTGACGCGAATCCGGTAGTGGCCGAGTTCCTTGGCCGCGGTCTGCGTCAGACCGACCAGGCCGTGCTTGGACGCCGTGTACGACGCCTGCATCGGCATCGCCTTCAATCCGGCGACCGAGCTGATGATGGTGATCGAGCCGCCGTTGCCGGCTTCGAGCATCGCCGGGACGGTGGCCCTGAGCGTCTTCCATGCGCCGACGAGGTTGATGTCGACGACATCGGTGAACTGCTCTTCGGTCAGCTCCCACACCTTGCCCCAGGTGAGCACACCAGCGTTGGCGACGACGTGATCGAGGCGGCCGAACTGCTCGACCGCATCCGCGACGAGCTGCTGCTGGAACGCGAGATCCCGCGTATCACCTTGCCGGGCAAGGATCTTGCCGCCCACACCCTCGACGAGCCGGATCGTCTCCTCGAGATCGTCGGCCGTGGCGGGCGGATAGGTCGCGTGGTCGATGATCGGACCCGCGATGTCGAGACCCACGATCGCGGCGCCCTCACGGGCGAACCGGACCGCGTGATTACGGCCCTGACCACGGGCGATGCCGGTGATGTAGACGACCTTGCCGTCGAACTGTCCCATGGCAGAACTGTAACACGTTCTAGTTCTGTCGCGGGTGCTGTTTCCCGCGGGTTCTGCCCGGCAACAGGGCCGAGACGCTCCCGCCCGCCGACCGGATGTCCGGCGGCGGGCGGGAGTGTTTGTCTGCTCGGATCAGACGTGTCCGAAGGACCGCTTGAAGTCGTCCGGGATGATCAGATCGTCGGCAGAGAGGTCGTGCACGCTCTTGTGCCCCAGACCCATCAGCGCGCCGTCTAGGCCCATACGCATGAGATCGAGGACGTTCTCGACACCTGCCTGGCCGTTGGCGGCGAGACCCCACAGGTAGGCACGGCCGATCATCACGCGCGGGCGCCGAGGGCCAGCGCCTTGGCGACGTCGCTACCGCGGCGGATGCCGCCGTCGAGCAGCACCTCGATGTCGTTGCCGACCGCATCGGCGATGTCGGGTAGCAGACGGATCGTCGCCGGGGTGCCGTCGAGGTTGTTGCCGCCGTGATTGGAGACCGAGATCGCCGTCGCACCGATGTCGACGGCGCGCTTGGCGTCGTCCAGACGGGTGATGCCCTTGACCATGAACGGTCCGCCCCACTGCTCACGCAGCCACTGCAGGTCCTCCCACGTGGGCGGCGGGGTGCCCATCCACTCGCCGTAGGCGCCGAAGAAGGTCGGGCCGGGGACACCCTGCGGGGTGAGGTTCGGCGCGGTGAGGTCGGGGATGATGACCTTGCCGCCCTTGACCCAGTCCAGCGCGTACCGCGGCTTGACCGCGATCTCCGGGCCGAGACGCACCAGCGCCTTCAGGTTCACCTTCTCGGGGATCTCCGGGCTGCCCCAGTCGCGGCCGACGTTGAACACCCAGTCGGTCGTGACGATGAGACCCTTTGCGCCCGCGGCCCTTGCACGCTCGGCGCGGCGGAGGATGTCCTCGCGACTGCCGAGCCAGTAGATCTGGAAGAACACCTTGTCGTTGACCGCGGTGACCTCCTCGACGGCGTGCGAGGCGAAGCTCGACAGGCCCATCGCGGTGCCACGCGCCGCCGCGGCACGTGCGACGGCAACCTCGCCGTCGGGGTCGACGGCCTGCACACCGGTCGGCGAGATCATCACCGGGAAGGACAACTCCTGCCCCATGACCGAGGTGGTCATCTCACGCTCCGGCTGTGCGCCGACAACGTGTGGCGCCCAACCCAGTTCATTGAAGGCCTGCACATTGTCGTCGAGGGTCACACCGGCCTGCGTGCCGGCGACCAGCGACGAGTAGACCGACTTCGGCAGTCGCTTCTTCGCCCGACGCTGGGCCTCGGTGACCGTTTCGAACCAGGGGTTTTTCGCCCAGGGGTTGAGAGCCATTTCTCCTACTCACTCACTATTCGGATGCGTGCCATCGCCCGCGGTCCCCGTGTACCCCGGGGAGGACTCGACACTGTTGGGCCGCGGGGCGGATTACCGCGCAGCAGGGGCGAACCCGGCGAGCGGGTTCTCATCACAGGACTTGGTGGGCCGACCGACCGGGGTGAGGTCCCCGTCGGGTCGACGGGTCATCAGCGTCAGCGGGGTACCGCGCGAATGATCCTTGTTCGCCGTCGGTTTGGTGCGCTCCCCGGCGAGGAGCTCCTCGCCGTAACCCTGCACGCACTCGGGGTCCGGTCCGGCCAGCGGCAGGCCGGTGAAGAACTTGGCCGCCATGCAGCCACCGCGGCAGGCGTCGAAGTGCGCACACTTGGTGCAGGCACCGGCGTTCTGCGGTTCGCGCAGTTCGGTGAACAGATCCGAACGCTGCCAGATCTCCTGGAATCCGCCGTCCGACAAGATGTTCCCGGCGAGGAAGTTCTCGTGGATCGCGAACGGGCAGGCGTACACGTCGCCGACCGGGTCGATGAGGCACACGACGCGTCCCGCGCCACAGAGGTTGAGGCCGGGCAGGCCGCCGCCGGAATCCCCGCCGAAGGCCGAGAGGTGGAAGAACGAATCGCCGGTGAGCACGCGATCGCCGTGTGCGACAAGCCAATCGTAGAGTTCACGCTGCTGCTCGGGCAGCGGGTGCAGGTCGTCCCACACGTCGGCGCCACGGCCGGACGGACGCAGGCGGGTGATGCGCAGGGTTGCGTTGTAGCGGTCGGCAAGCGCCTTGAACTCGTCGAGCTGCGCGACGTTCTGCCGCGTCATGACGACGCTGATCTTGGCGTCGGCGAAGCCGGCCTCGGCGAGGTTCTCGAGCGCCCGGACCGCCATGTCGAAGGAACCGGGACCGCGCACGGCGTCGTTGACCTCAGCGGTGGCACCGTCGAGCGAGATCTGGACGTCGACGTAGTCCGACGCGGCGAGGCGTGCGGCAACCTTCTTGTCGATGCGCAAACCGTTGGTGGAGAACTTGACTCCCACCTGGTGGCTGGTGGCGTAGTCGACGAGCTCCCAGAAGTCGGGGCGCACGGTCGGCTCACCACCGCCGATGTTCACGTAGAAGACCTGCATGCGCTGCAGTTCGTCGATGATCGCCTTGCACTGTTCGGTCGACAGCTCGCGCGGGTCGCGCTTGCCCGACGACGACAGGCAGTGCACACACGCCAGGTTGCAGGCGTACGTGAGTTCCCACGTCAGGCAGATCGGCGCGTCGAGGCCGCGCTCGAACTGGTCTACGAGGCGGCCGACCTTGGGCACCTGGTCGGCGGGCGCGCTCGCACGCTGTGAGGTCACGAGTTCGGCTGCAGTGGGCGGCATCTCGATGGTCGTCATCGTGTCGGTCCTAGGGTCTGGGCGGAAGCGGGGAGCCGATCGGGGCTGTCGATCGGGGGTGGAGCTCGGTCAGGCCGCGCGGGGCGTGATCATCGCGCTGTCGGCCAGCGCCGTGAGCGCCTGCACGTACAGGGGCCGCTGGGCGGGCGTGACACCCGCGGCCAGGAGGGCCGCCTCGGCGGAGTCGTGATCGGCGAGGGACTGGACGATCCCGACCACGGTGAGGTTCTTGAGGAACGAGAGCTTGCGGGTACCGAAGTGGTACAGCAGCGCGCCGAACGGCTCGGGGCGCAGCGCCACCTTCGGGTTGAGCTCCCACGCGGCGAACGTGTCGAAGCCTGCGGGGGCATCGGGGGCTGAGGTGTCGAACCGGACCCCGGCGACCGCAGAACGGTCGCCGGAGGTCGGATTCGATGTCGGGGCTGACATCAGTAGACCCCGCACATCCCATCGATCGACACCTCTTCGACGAGCGACTCGGCGATGAGCTCGGTCTCGTTCGAGTTTGCCGCGGTAACGGCGGACTGGTCGGCCATGATCCATACCTCCTGATCTACTAAGTGACTGGGATCACGAAGGACTATAGTGGCACTCGGTGCAGATTTCCACCGGTAGAGCAAAACTGCCCGATCGGACAGGCGATTCGGGCACGATCCACCCGCTGCGCGAGCGCGCATCCCATATGGTGAGGTCTCGATGACTCCAACAACACAGCAGGACGCGAGCCCGGGGCGGGCCGCGCCCGGGCGACGCCCGATCTCTTCGCGCGCCCGGATCAGCGCCCTCGCGATCGCCCTGTTCACCACCCGGGGGTTCGAGGAGACCAGCGTCGACGACATCGCCGAAGCCGCCGGCATCGCGCGCCGCACGCTGTTCCGGTACTACTCGTCGAAGAACGAGATCCCATGGGGAGAGTTCGACGACCACCTCGGCGAGCTACGCGGACTGCTCGCCCAGATACCCACCGACATCCCCATGGCCGACGCTCTCGTGGACGCCCTGGTGGTGTTCAACCGGGTGCCGCCGGAGGAACTGGAGAACCACCGCCGACGCATGTCCTTGCTGCTGGGAGTTCCTGCGCTCCAGGCACACTCGATGATCATGTACGCCGACTGGCGTCACGTCATCGCCGAGTTCTGCGCGGCCCGGCTCGGCCTCGACGAGAACGATCACCTGCCCCAGACCATCGGGTGGTTGTGCCTGGGCGCGGCGCTCGCCGCCTACGAGCAGTGGCTCGCGGACCCCGACGCCGACCTCGAGGAACTGATCTCCGACGGCGCGCGGACCGTCGCGAACGGAGTCGCATCGCTGTCCCGCGTGCCATGATCGGCGGCGTGACCACACCGGCTCCAACAGGGCCTCGTGGGACACCCACCGATTGGGCTATCCTGAAGTAGAACGTGTTCTAATTCGGCCGGTTCGCCCCGGTCCTCGACGTCGGAGAGCTGCTACATGTCTGACCTGACCCCTCACGGCTCACGAAGCGTGATCCTCACGGTGGCCGAGGTGATCGATGAGACGTCCGATGCCAAGTCCATCGCATTCGAGGTCCCCGAGGCGTCGTCGGCCGCCTTCACCGACTACAAGCCGGGACAGTTCCTCACCCTGCGCATCCCGAGCGAGAAGACCGGCTCGGTCGCCCGCTGCTACTCACTGGCGTCGTCGCCGTACACCGATGCACGCCCCAAGGTGACCGTGAAGCGCACCGTCGACGGCTACGGCTCCAACTGGGTCTGCGACAACCTCGCCCCCGGCTCCCAGGTCGAGGTGCTGCCGCCGTCGGGCGTCTTCACACCCAAGTCCTACGACGACCCACTGCTCCTGATCGCCGCGGGCAGCGGCGTGACACCGGTGATGTCGATCCTCAAGGCGGCACTGAAGAAGAGCAGCGCTCCGGTCGTCTTCTTCTACGCGAACCGCAGTGAGGGCGACGTCATCTTCGCCGCCGAGCTGCGCGACCTGCTCCACGCGCACGCCGACCGGCTCACCGTCGTCCACTGGCTGGAGAGCCTGCAGGGGCTGCCCAGCGCAGCGGCTCTCGCGTCGGTGTTCGCGCCGTACTCGACCACCCACACCGCCTACATGTGCGGCCCCGGCCCCTTCATGGACGCCGTCCACAAAGCGTTGACACAGGCGAACTTCCCGCATCACAACGTCCACACCGAGGTGTACAACTCGCTGTCCGGCGACCCGTTCGCCGACGTCGAACTCGAAGAGGTCAGCGAAGAGGACCAAGCCTCCGCCGCCACGGTCGAGGTGGAACTCGACGGTGAGACCCACACCCTCAGCTGGCCGCGCAAGCGGACGCTCATCGACGTGATGCTGGCGGCTGGTCTCGACGCCCCGTACTCGTGCCAGGAGGGCGAATGCGGTTCGTGCGCCTGCACCCTCACCGAGGGCACCGTCGACATGGACAACGCCGGCGCCCTCGACCCCGAGGACATCGAGGACGGGTACATCCTGGGCTGCCAGGCCCACCCGACCTCGGACTCGCTCAAGATCGAGTTCTGACAGGCAGTTCCGACCAACGCGAAGGAGCACGACGACGTGACCACCATCCGGAAGTCTCGGCTGAATCCGCTCCAACTCGCCCGCGGCCTGGCGGTGATGCTCCTCGGCATCGGCGTGCTTCACTTCGTCGCACCCAAACCGTTCGACGAGATCATCCCGGAGGAGATCCCCGGCGATCCGCGGACCCTGACCTACCTGTCCGGTGTCGCCGAGATCGGCTTGGGCGCCGGACTTCTCGTGCCGCGGACCCGTCGTCTCTCCGCGGCTTTGTCGGCGCTGTTGTTCCTCGCCGTCTATCCCGCCAACCTCAACATGGTGCGCCTCTGGTGGGACAAGCCACTGCCCTACCGGATCGTCGCCCTGGCACGCCTGCCGTTCCAGTTCCCGATGATCTGGGCGGCGATCCGCGTGGCGCGCGAGGGCTGACCCCTCACCTCAACGCACGGAAGTACGCGCGTTCCTCCGGGCTCCGGTGCTCGATCGCGTAACTCAGTGCGGTGCGGCCCATTCGGCCGGCGTTCTCCTCGAGGTACGTCAGGAGTATCCGATCGTCGACGCGTTTGCCGGTCTCCCGGAGCATCCATCCGAAAGCTTTCTGGATGAGGTCCCGACGGTCGTCGCGGACGAGTGGCGCCACCGACAGAAGGACCGATGCGTCCTCGTGTTTGATGTGGGCGAAGGTCGCGATGATCCCCACCCGACGCCGCCACAGGTCGTCGTCGGCGGCGTGATCGACGATGACGCCGGAGTCGCCGCGCAGGCGGCAGTACTCACCGAGTACCGGATCGGCCGAGGAGTCCACGAGATCCCAGTTGTTCACCCGGCCCCGGCGAACCGCGTCGAGGTACAGCTCGACCCACCTCGCAGCCTCGTCCCGGTCCGGGCCCGATCGCGGCCGTAGGGCACGTTCGAACTCACCCCGCAGCAGGGCCAACGCGATGAACCGATGCTCGTGGACCGGCGAATCCAACAGCGCGACAACCTCACCGGCGTCGATGCCACGGAACCGCTTGGCGATGGCCCGCTGCTGCGGCACGCGCAGGCCGATGAACTCGTCGCCCTCGCCGTAGCCGCCGGGGCGCACCTGGAAGAACCTGGCGAGGTCGACGGCGCGTTGCGGGTCGGCGACCTCGGCAGCGGCCGCGCGCACCGCTGCAGCCGTCAGCTCGGCACCCACCGGTGCTACAGCAGGTCGGCGATGGGTGTCGGCGTCAGCAGCTTCGGCCGGGTCTTCATCACCGCACCGACCTTGCCGGCGCCGACGACCGCGGTGAGGATGCCGTCCCTGCTGTAGTAGGCCACGAACTTCTTGCCGTCGTCGTCGACGACGTGGACGGTGTCGTCGGCCCGAGGGGCGCCGAGAACCTGGATCTTCACATCGAACTGGTCGCTCCAGAAGTACGAGACCGCCGCGGTCACCGCGTCACCACCAGCGATCTGGTGGGCGACGACCGACGCCTGTTCGACCGTGTGATTCCAGTGCTCGACGCGATGCGGGGTGCCGTCGTCGTCACGCCAGTTGGCGACGTCGCCGAGCGCGTAGACATCGTCGACACTGGTGTGTCCGGTTGCATCGCAGGCGATTCCACCGCCCACCTCACGCGGCGCGAGTTCGATCCCGGAGCCCTCGAGGTAACCCGTGACGGGCGTGGAACCGATGCCGACGACCACGAGATCAGCCGGGAGTTCGGTGCCGTCGGCGAGTTTGACCGCGGTGACCCTCGGTCCGCCGGCATCGTCGGCGACGACGATCTCGGCCACGCCGACCCCGGTGCGCAGGTCCACGCCGTTGTCGGTGTGGAGCCGGGACACCAGCATGCCGATCTCCTCGCCGAGCGCCACCGCCAGCGGGGTGGGGGCGGGTTCGACGAGGCTGACGCTCAACCCGCGCGAGGTGAGGCTCGCGGCCACTTCGCAGCCGATGAAGCCGGCGCCGATGACCACGGCGGTCGAGGCGGAATCGATCTCCTCGCGCAGAGCGACCGCGTCGTCGTAGGTGCGGATCATGTGTACGCCGGCGACGGCGTCGGCGAGACCCGGGAACGGACGGGGATCAAGACCGGTGGCCAGCACCAGAGTGTCGTAGGCGAGTGTGTCCCCGGACGCCAGGGTGATGGTCTTCTCCGCCGGCGACACCGAGGTCACCGCGGAGCCCAGACGCAGGGTGATGTCGGATTCGCCGTAGAACTCCGCCGGTTTGAGGTCGACGCGATCGTCCTTGCCCAGGAGTACCGACTTCGACAGAGGCGGACGATCATAGGGCGGATGGTCTTCGGCCCCCACCAGGGTGATCGGATCGGTGAACCCGTTGTTGCGCAGGTTCTCCGCGATCCTGATCCCGCCCAGGCCCGCCCCGACGATCACGACGCCCGCGACTGATCCACTCATCTTCCGTCCCCTCTCACCCCGCGGACACCGTCCCGCCCGGGATGCCCGATGACATCCCGGCGACTCGCCTCAACGGGTTACGTCTCCGACCGGTTGCAGGTCGGACAACAGCCAATTCCCGTCGACCTTACGCATAAGTGCCCACCTCGCGATAGGGGTCGTCTCGTCCCCCGCGTCGGCCGGTTCCCTAAACCCCGTAGATTTTCCGTCGTCTCGGACCGAGACCGTCTGGTCGACGAACACGAGGACCCTCGCCCGTTCGGTGATGCTGTCGTTCAGACCGGCTCCGACGACGCGTCCGACCATCCACACCGAGGCGGCCCGCGCTCCCGGGACCACCACGTCGACACCACGATTGCGGTACTCGAGTCGCAATGGATCGGCGAGCAATGCGTCGGTTCGGCGACGCTGGTCGGGTGGGTCGTCCGGCCCGAAGGTCATGAGTGCGGCGACCGCCCCGCCCGCCGCGGACAGGATGGCGGCGCGCTCGTCCTCTGCGGGCCCCGGGTCCGATCGCAGCACCCCGATCCAGGCGATCAGTGCGACGACGAGTGCAGTCACCGTGACGGCGGCCAGGACGGCGAGACGGTGGCGTTGGCGGCGAGTGGGGCGCGGTTCCAGGAGGTCGCTCACGGCTGACGTGCCCCCGCGATCTTCCAGCCGTCACCGGTGCGTTCCATGGTGATCAGCGCGGTGATCCGTTCGGCGGTCGTGTCGACGGCCGCGGCCTGCCCATCCGTTCCTCCGGAACCGAGCAGCAGCGGGTTGGTGGCGTCCGCGACGACGAGCACATCCACGGTGGTGCCGGCGTCGTCCGACGTCGGGTCGGTCACCAGCCCGGCCGAGACCACCTGTCCGACACTGCGTCCGGTCTGCGTGCGCACCTCGGCGACCAGTGCTTCACGCGCGCTGTCGATGCGGTCGCGCTGCGCGCCGGTGCTCACGGCGAGCACGCCGTCGACGAAGCCGTCCGCATCGGCCGGGTCGGCGGTGAGCATGGCCGTGACCCCCGCCCGCGCCGAATCCAGCACCTCGGCTTGATGATCGACCTCGGCCCGCTGTCCGCGGATCTGCCATCCCAGGACAGCACCCGCGATCACCAGGATCGCGAGGGCGCCCGCCGAGGCGATGAGGGCTGTCCGTAGCAGGCGTGTCCGTCGCACGGCACGCGCCCGCAGCGCGGGTGCTGCGGCGATCCTGGTCGTGCGTGCTTCCCTTCGCGCCTCGTCGACCCGATCCCGCGCGAGTTGCACACGGGCCGTGGTCGCCGTGCCGGTCGTCACAGACTCGGTTCTCGCAGCATCGGTCACCGCCATCACCCGATCACATCGGCAGCGGCGAGGAGCCACGCGTCGTCGGCACGGACGAAGCGGGCCAGCACCGATCGGCGGACCGTCGTCGCGGCGGCTTCGGACCGGGCGGGAGCGTCGGACCGTACCGTCACCGCCACCCGGAGGAGCGCCTGCCCCTCGGTGGCGTCGGCGTCGACCACGCTGACGACCTCCGGCCGCCACACGACCGCGGCCGTCCCCTGCTCCGGCGGCCGGGAGAGCTGTGCGCCGTAACTGTCGAGGAAGTCGCGGGCGACGAGCGCACGAGCCCGCGACCGATCCTGTTGCCACCGCGTGGAATCCACCGAGAAGACGTCGGCGACGATCGTGCCCGCGCGTTCGCGGAGTTGTTCGCGGCTCTGCTGGAGCGCATCTCCCGCAGCGTGTGCACGCCACGCGAATCCCACCGCGACGAGCGCCGCGGCCAGAACCAGCGCTGCCACCAGCATTCGGAGAGCTCCGGCGCGCACCGAGATGTATCCGGATGAGGTCATGGAAGGTATTGCACCGCCCCGAGTTTCAGCGCACCGTCGTCCGGGGTCACGAGCACACGAAGCCGGAACCGGCGTGCCTGCCCTTCCCCGGTCTCACCGGCGTCGAAAACGACGGTCGCTGCGACGAGAACAGTGGCACTGTCACCGTCCCGCGCGGAGACCCCGGTGCCGTCGACCGAGGATTCCGACACCGATCCGTTGGCCTGCACGAAAGCGCTGTAACTGTCGGCGGATTGGGCGAACTCGTCATAGAAGGTGCCGGTGGCACCGGCGAGGATCTTGCGCGCGCGACTCGGATCGCGATGGTCCGGCGCGATCAGCACGGCGACACGGTCGGCCGCCGCGCGCTCGAAGTCGTCGTCGGTCGGGGCATTCCGAGCGCCGGACCACGCCACCACCGCGACGCCGGCGAGGACGACGGCGACGAACGCCACCAGCATCGCCAGAATCCACCGGCGCCGCGGCACCGGCCGGCGAAGGCCGGCGTCGACCTCGCGCGCGTGCAACTCTTCGAGCGCCTCGCCCAGTTGACGCCGAGCACTGCGCTCCGCGGCGATCTCTGCGGCGCCCGGCCGCGCCCCTTCCCTCAACGCCACGCTCTCCTCTACGACGACAGGCGCGTGTTCGGCTTGTTCTCGATCTTCTCCCCGCGGATACGGCTCGAGTAGGCGGCGCGCGCCTCCTGGTCGGGGCGCAGGAAGATCGAGTCCAGCTTGGTGAGCTTCCGGGTGAACCGCTTCATCGCCTGCGGGAACAGCGGACTGGAGTCGGCCCATCGCATCGATCGCGGGGCGTAGACCCGGGTCACCGGGCGGGCGATGGTCTCGACCACGATCGCCGCGACCTCCTCGGGCGCGACGGTCTGGATGAACCTGTTGGTTTGCAGACCGGAGATCAGGGCGGTGCGGGTGAAGGTCGGGAGGACGGCGCTGACGGTGACGCCCTCCGGCTCCAGCTCCGCGCCGAGTGCCTCGGAGAACTCGATCACCGCGGCCTTTGCGCCGTTGTAGATGGTCAGACCCGGGGTCGGGATGCGGCCGGCCGTCGACGCAATGTTGACGATGTGGCCGGTGCGACGCGGGGCCATCCGGCGGGCCGCTTCCTGGCAGCCGATGATGACGCCGAGGACGTCGATGTCGTAGGTGCGTCGGATGATCGTGTCGTCGTAGGAGAGGAACGGACCGACCGGCATGATGCCGGCGTTGTTCACCAGGACGTCGATCGGTCCGAGCCGGGACTCGACCTCGGAGAGAAACGCGTCGAAGGATTCGCGCTTGGTGACGTCGACCTCGATGCCCTCGATGCCGAGGTCGGCGGCGGCCTTGCCCACCGCCTCGCCGTCGACGTCACCGATGGCAACCCTCGCGCCCGCCTGGAACAGTTGCGTCGCGGTCTCGAAGCCGATTCCGCGTGCACCACCGGTGATGACGACGACCTTGCCTTTCAGCGCCGTTCGGATGGTGTCGTGATCGGGCGTCCGGGACAGCTTGTCGCGCAGGCTCATTGGTTCCCCCTCGGGTGGTTGTTGGTTGAATCGAAAGCGAGTGACGGCGTCACGGGCCCGAGAGTCAGGCGTGGGTCACCAGATCATCGGGGCGAGGAACTTCGTGGCGAACGCACGGGCCTGTTGCGGATCGGTACGGGCAGGGTCCGACGGCGGGGTCTCCAGGAGCGAGATCACCAGTCGCACATGGATCTCGACGGCCTCGAGCAGGTCCTCCACCGGCATCTGCGCACCCTCGTCGCGCAGGGTGGCGGCGACCCGATCGGTGACCATGTCGATGAACAGCGACGTCATCTTCGCGGTGACGCTCTTGATCTCGGAGTCGGTGAGGACGATCCGGCTCAGCGACGGATCGGACTTGACCAGCTCGGCGCCCACCGCGAAGGCCTCGACCAGGGCATCCTTGGGGCCCATCCCCTTGACCGATTCCTCGAGTTTCTTCATGCCCCGCTCGTAGGCGTCGTTGGCGACGGCGTAAAGGAGGGCCTCCTTGTTGGGGAAGCGGCGGTAGAGCGTGCTGCGGCTGACGCCCGCACGGGCCGCGACCTCGTCGATGTTGGCGCGCCGCACCCCGACCTCGGCGAACTCCGAGCCCGCGGCGGCGAGGATCGCGGCCTCCTGGTCGGCCGGGCTGGCGGTGTTGCGCACCTTGCGGTTGGACGAGCGAACGCCCTTCCCCTTTGCAGCGCTGTTCACGGTGTCCTTCACGAGATTGTCCGACACGCGACTCACCGACGCCGGAGGGTCACGGGGAGCCTGTCCTTGGGCACGGGCAGCGCGCTGTAGTCCATGGGCAGGACGTAGTCGGCCGGAACCGACCACTCGTACCCGCGGAGCAGGTGGTGCATGATCGTCTTGATCTCCATCTGGCCAAAATACAGGCCGATACATTTGTGAACGCCACCACCAAATGGCATCCAGGCGAAGCGGTGGGACTTGTCCTCGGCGCGTTCGGGACCGAACCTCTCCGGGTCGAACATGTCAGGGTTGGTGAAGAACTCGGGATCCCGATGACTGGACAGGGATGACGTGGTGACGATGGTGCCCTCGGGGACGTAGAAGCCCTCGATCGAGGTGTCCTTGACCGCCATACGGGGCTGCGCCGGGACCGGCGGGCACAGTCGGAGCGACTCCTTCATCACCAGATCCAGGGCCGTCATGCCGGCGAGAGCGTCGTAGCCGAGTTCCGGTCCGAGTTCGAGGGACTCGGCGCGGGCGCGGTCCTGCCACTCGGGATGCTTGGCCATGTTGTAGGCCATCTGGGTCATCGTGATGGTCGAGGTGTCGTGCGCGGCCATGAGCACGAAGATCATGTGGTTGACCACGTCCTCGTCGGCGAAGCTGTGCCCCTCATCGGTTTCCGCGTGGCACAGGACCGAGAAGAGATCCGGCGTCTCCCGCGCGCGCTTGGCCGCGATGTTGGCGTAGAAGAACTCCTCGAGGACCTTGCGTGAACGCAGGCCCTTCCACCAGCGTCCACCGGGCAGGGGTTTGCGCACGTAGGCAACGCCTGCGCGGACGGTGTCGATGAATGCCTTGTTGATCCGGTCGGCCTCGTCCCGGGGCAGGTTCAACCCGAGGAAGACCTCGAGCGCGAGGTCGAGGGTGAGTGCCTTGAACTGGTCGAACAGCTTCACCGAACCGACCGGGAACTCCGCGACGCGCTCGGCGATCATCGGCTGCATCTCCTGCAGGTAACCCTTGAGCGCGGTGGTGCCGAACGCCTGCTGCAGTATCTGCCGGTGATGACGGTGCTCGTCGAAGTCGAGGAGCATGACGCCGCGGTTGAAGAAGGGACCGATGAAATAGCTCCACGCCGGACCGTTGGCGAAGGCCCGGTCCTTGTTCATCAGGAGTTCCTGGGCGGCCCGCGGGTTTCCGGTCATGACCATCTGCACACCGAAGGCGTTCAGCCCGGACACGTTGCCGAACTGCGCCCGGCGACGGTCGGCGAAGCCGAACGGGTCACGCCGCATCGACATGATCTCGAGGGAGCTGTTGCGGCCGGAGCACGGGATGGCCTGCAGGTCGCTACCCGCCGGCGGGGTCGCCAGTACCGATGCCATCGACCGTCTCCTTCCGAACAGAGAGCCCTACGGAATGTGATCCACATCGCATACTAGACCATGTTGAGACGATTCGGTAAAAGCGTTCCTAACTCACTCCTCGACGAGCAGGCGATGACACCGCCGCAGCCGATCCCGCCACCACTGTCTGCGGCCCTCCGGGGCGGCATGCGCAACGGCGTCGACGTCGGCATCGGGACCGAACCAGCGCGGTTCGACGACACCGTCACGCATCAGGAACGACGGTGCGACGTCGGCGGTGAACAGCGAGCCCGTGCCGAGTCCGCAGGCGAGGTCGAGCCGAGGCAGCGCCGCCGCCGCGGCGACCCCGGCCGCCATGCCGACTGCGCTGTCGAGCGCACTCGACACCACCACGTCGAGACCCAGGGTGTCGGCCAGTTCGAGCGTGGCACGCATCCCCCCGAGGGGCGCCACCTTCACCACGGCGACATCGGCGGCATCCGCGGCGACCACGCGCAATGGGTCGTCGGCCTTGCGGATGGATTCGTCGGCGGCGATCGGGACCTCGACCGCACGCCGCACCTGCGCGAGCTCCTCGACCGTGCGGCAGGGCTGTTCGGCGTACTCGACGTCGCCGATCGCACGTAGGGCGGTGATCGCCTCGTCCACCGACCAGCCGCCGTTGGCGTCGACCCGCACCCTCCCGATCAGCTCACGTGTCGCCGCGACCCGCGCGACGTCGTCGTCGAGCGTCTGACCCGGTTCTGCGACCTTCACCTTCGCGGTCCCCGCGCCCGGATATCGCTTCAGCAGGTCGGGCACCTCGTCGGCCGGGATGGCGGGCACGGTCGCGTTGACCGGCACGGTGTCCCGGACCGCGGGTGGCGGACCGAGATAGGCGGCCTCGATACCGGCGCGCAGCCACGCGGAGGCCTCGGCGTCCTCGTACTCGACGAAGGGGCCGAACTCGCCCCACCCCGCCGGCCCGGCGAAGACCATCGTCTCGCGGAAGGTCAGCCACGGAACCTGGTCCGCATGGGGAGGCGGACCACCACGGCCGTCGCGAGCAGGTCCTCCACGTCCGGGAGCTCCCACTCGCCCCTCATGCCGCCGGGCATCGCTTCCTCCTGAGTCGCTGGCGTCAACCTTGAACGAGGGTTGTGTGAATTCGATGGAACAACCTTTTCACTTTGTTCCAAGTCCGCTACCCTCGCTCTCATGTCAGTCAACCAGGGATTCGATGCCGGTATCCGCGAGGCGGAACCGATGATCGTCGACGACACCCCGGACACCGCCGGCGAGATCGTGCGGCCTCGGCTCGGAGCCGACTCACTCGTGTGGAAGTTCTACGGCGACTCGCGGGGCATCCTCGGCTTTCAGCGCCTGGCCGGCACCGAGAACTGCATCGAGCAGCTCGGGCAGGCCGTCCTCGACCACTCGGTGATCTTCAGCGACTTCCTCGGCCGCGCCAAGCGCACCGGACCGCCGGTGATGAAGACCGTGTATAGCACCGAACCCGAGAAATGGGGCCGCACGGTGCGCGACTTCCATCGCGACATCAAGGGCACCATCAGCGACGGTTCGCGCTACCACGCGCTGAACCCGGAGCTGTTCTACTGGGCCCACGCAACCTTCGTCGACCAGGTTCTCTACATCACCGACACGTTCATCCGTCGCCTCACCTATGCCGAGAAGGTCCAGATCTTCGAAGAAAGCAAGGTCTGGTACCAGCTCTACGGTGTCAGCGACCGCGGCCAGCCCCAGACGTACGAGGAGTTCGTCGCCTACTGGGAGGACATGCTCAACCGTTTCGTCCCCCACAAGACGATCGTCTACGCGACCGGTTACATCCGCCAGGGACTGCCCCGACCCAAGAAGATCCCGGCCCCGGTGTGGAACGTCCTGTCGGCTCCGCTCAATGCGTTCATCCGCACGGTCATCGTGGGGACACTCCCCCAGCAGATGCGCGATGTCTGCGACCTGGAGTGGAACGACAAGAAGGAGAAGAATTTCCAGCGCTTCGCCGCTTTCATGCGTGCGATCAACCCGCTGGTCAACAGGCTCCCACTCAAGTACCTCTACGTCCCGTGGGCGTACGAGGCGTGGGAAAAGGTCGGCATCGACCCCCGCCCGTTGCACAACAAGCCCGCGGCCTAACGCCCCAGGAATCCCTCGACGTGCCGGATGAACTCCGCACGGCGGTCGCGGTGCACGCTGTGCCCGGCGTCGAGGATGACGAACCGTGAGTCCGGCAGCGCCTCGCTGACCGTCCGCAGGTGGCGGGGCGGCAGGAAGCTGCGCTCCCCGCCCGAGATGACCATCGTGGAGGCGCTGACGCGAGGCAGTTCCGACCACCACTGCGGTGCGCAGACATCGAACTCGGCGACGATCTCGTCGCCCATCCGTCCGTCGAACCGGAAGACCGGGAAGGGGTTGCGCGCCAGCGCGACGAGCCCACGGATCTGCTCGCCGAGCGTCGCTTTCATGGTGATTCCCTCGGAGAGATCGGCCTCGTCCCGCGGCATCGGCGGGACCTCCTCGAGGACCATCCGACGCACACGGGACGGTTCGTACATCGCCAGCCGCAACGCGGTGTGGGCTCCGAGCGAATGCCCGACCACGTCGGCCACGTGAATCCCCAGATTGTCGAGCACGTACACCAGGTCGTCACGAAAATCGTCGAGACGGTACGGGCCGTCGGGGCGTCCGCTGCGGCCGTGCCCGCGCAGATCGACGCTGACCACACCACGACCCTGCCGTCGCAACGACGCGGCAAGCGGCCGCCAGGTCGAATGATCCGACGCCATCCCGTGGACGAGGACCACCGGCACGCCACGGTCGGGTTCACCGGCCACCCGGACCGCCAGGTCGGGTTCGGCACGTCGACTGAGCACACGCATGCCCTCGAGCCTACGAAAGGCGGCCCTGCGCGCCTCGTCACACTCGGGATTCGTGCAGTACCCACGTATCACGACCGGCAGACCCCAGTTCGACGATGCGACGTCGATCGAGGTCGCGTCGTCGAATCGAGGTTCGGCGGTGCCGGGATGACAAAGGCGCCCGGCCACTTTCGTGACCGGGCGCCTCCTTGACTCAGTGAGTCAGTGCGTCAGGACAAGATCACTTGGTGATCTTGGTGACTCGACCCGCACCAACGGTGCGGCCACCCTCGCGGATGGCGAAACGCAGGCCCTCGTCCATGGCCACCGGCTGGATGAGCTTGACGCTCATCTCGGTGTTGTCGCCCGGCATGACCATCTCGGTGCCCTCGGGGAGGGTCACGACGCCGGTCACGTCCGTGGTACGGAAGTAGAACTGCGGACGGTAGTTGTTGAAGAACGGGGTGTGACGGCCGCCCTCGTCCTTGGACAGGATGTATGCCTGGCCCTCGAACTCGGTGTGCGGGGTCGTGGTGCCCGGCTTCACGATGACCTGACCGCGCTCGACGTCCTCGCGCTTGAGGCCGCGGAGCAGCAGACCGGCGTTGTCGCCTGCCTGTGCGGAATCGAGGAGCTTGTGGAACATCTCGATACCGGTGACGGTGGTCTTGGTGCTCTTCTCGCGGATGCCGACGATCTCGACTTCCTCGTTCACGTTGACCTCGCCACGCTCCACACGACCGGTGACCACGGTGCCGCGGCCGGTGATGGTGAATACGTCCTCGACGGGCATGAGGAACGGCTTCTCGGTCTCGCGAACCGGATCCGGGATCGACTCGTCGACGGCAGCCATGAGCTCCTCGACCGACTTGGCCCACTCGGGGTCACCCTCGAGAGCCTTGAGAGCCGAGACCTTGACGACGGGAGCTTCCTCGTCGAAGTCCTGGGCGGCCAGCAGTTCGCGGACCTCCATCTCGACGAGCTCGATGATCTCGTCGTCGTCGACCATGTCGGCCTTGTTCAGGGCGACCAGGATGTAGGGCACACCGACCTGGCGGGCCAGCAGCACGTGCTCGCGGGTCTGCGGCATCGGGCCGTCGGTGGCGGCGACCACGAGGATCGCGCCGTCCATCTGGGCAGCACCGGTGATCATGTTCTTGATGTAGTCGGCGTGACCGGGGGCGTCGACGTGGGCGTAGTGACGCTTCTCGGTCTCGTACTCGACGTGCGAGATGTTGATCGTGATGCCGCGGGCCTTCTCCTCAGGAGCCTTGTCGATCTGATCGAACGCAAAGCTCTTGTTGAGATCCGGGTACTTGTCGTGAAGCACCTTGGTGATGGCCGCGGTCAGGGTGGTCTTGCCGTGGTCGACGTGACCGATGGTGCCGATGTTCACGTGCGGCTTGGTCCGCTCGAACTTCGCCTTCGCCACTTTGTGTCCTCCTGGACTGTTGCTGCTGGGCGGATCCCAGCAGGAGATTTACTGATTTACGATGTGCGCCCGCTTTGTCGGCCAGCGCGGATTGCTCGAGCTCGAGGCGATTACTCGCCGGTTGCCTTCGCGATGATCTCCTTCGACACGTTCGCGGGAACTTCCGCGTACGAGTCGAACACCATGGAGTAGTTTGCCCGGCCCTGGGTCTTCGACCGGAGGTCTCCGATGTAGCCGAACATCTCCGACAGCGGAACCTGTGCCTTCACGACACGAGCACCGCTGCGCTCCTCCATGGCCTGGATCTGGCCACGGCGGGAGTTCAGGTCGCCGATGACGTCGCCCATGTAATCCTCGGGAGTCGTGACCTCGACGGCCATGATCGGCTCCAGGATGACCGGGCCGGCCATCTTCGCAGCTTCCTTGAGGGCCTGCGAGCCGGCGATCTTGAAGGCCATTTCCGACGAGTCGACGTCGTGGTACTGACCGTCGAGCAGAGTGACCTTCAGATTGACCAGCGGGTAACCGGCGAGGACACCGTACTGCATGGCGTCCTGGGCGCCGGCATCCACCGACGGGATGTACTCGCGCGGGACTCGACCACCGGTGACGGCGTTGTCGAATTCGTAGGTCGCACCGTCCTCGGCGTCCACGAGGGGCTCGAGCTTGATGATGACCTTCGCGAACTGACCCGAACCACCGGTCTGCTTCTTGTGGGTGTACTCGTGCTTCTCGACCGTCTTGCGGATGGTCTCGCGGTACGCCACCTGCGGCTTGCCGACGTTGGCCTCGACCTTGAACTCGCGCTTCATGCGGTCGACCAGGATGTCGAGGTGGAGCTCGCCCATACCGCCGATGACGGTCTGGCCGGTCTCCTCGTCGAGCTTGACCGAGAAGGTCGGGTCCTCTTCGGCCAGCTTCTGGATCGCGGTGCCCAGCTTCTCCTGGTCGGACTTGGTCTTCGGCTCGATCGAGACGTTGATGACCGGGTCCGGGAAGCTCATGGACTCGAGCACGATCGGGTTCGCCGAGTCGCAGAGGGTGTCACCGGTGGTGGTGTCCTTGAGACCGATCATCGCGTAGATGTGACCCGCGGTGGCGTCCTCGACCGGCATCTCCTTGTTGGCGTGCATCTGGAAGAGCTTGCCGATGCGCTCTTTCTTGCCCTTGGTCGCGTTGAGCACCTGGGTGCCCGCGGTGATGTGGCCCGAGTAGACACGCACGAAGGTCAGCTTGCCGAAGAACGGGTGAGCCGCGATCTTGAACGCGAGAGCCGAGAACGGCTCGTCGGCGGACGGCTTGCGCGAGAGGATCTCTTCCTCGTCGCCCACGGCGTGACCCTCGACCGACGGCACGTCCAGCGGGGACGGCAGGTAGTCGATGACCGCGTCGAGCATGGGCTGGACGCCCTTGTTCTTGAACGCCGAACCACAGATGACCGGGTAGAGCTCACGGCTCACGGTCAGCTTGCGGATAGCTCCCTTGATCTCCTCGACGGTGAGCTCTTCGCCGCCGAAGTACTTCTCCATGAGGGCTTCGTCGGACTCGGCAACCGTCTCGAGCAGCGCCTCGCGGTACTCGGCAGCCTTCTCGACCAGGTCGGCCGGGATCTCCTCGATCGTCGGCTCGGCACCGGTCGGCACGACGCCGCGCCAGGTGATGGCCTTCTGCTCGATGAGGTCGACGACGCCGTCGAAGTTGTCCTCGGCACCGATCGGGAGCTGCAGGACCAGCGGCTTGGCGCCGAGACGGTCCTTGATGGTCTGGACGGTGAAGTAGAAGTCCGCGCCCAGCTTGTCCATCTTGTTGACGAAGCAGATACGGGGGACTTCGTACTTCTCGGCCTGACGCCACACCTGCTCGGACTGCGGCTCGACGCCTTCCTTGCCGTCGAAGACCGCAACCGCGCCGTCGAGGACGCGGAGGCTGCGCTCCACCTCGACGGTGAAGTCGACGTGTCCGGGGGTGTCGATGATGTTGATCTGGTTCTTGTTCCAGAAACAGGTCACGGCCGCGGAGGTGATGGTGATACCACGCTCCTTCTCCTGCTCCATCCAGTCGGTGGTCGAGGCACCGTCGTGGGTTTCACCGATCTTGTAGTTCACACCGGTGTAGAAGAGGATTCGCTCGGTCGTGGTGGTCTTGCCGGCATCGATGTGGGCCATGATGCCGATGTTGCGAACCTTGTTCAGGTCGCTGAGCACTTCCTGTGCCACTTATTCGCCTCGCAATTTCGCTAGAGCTGTTGGGTCTGAGGTGGGTCCGGCCGCGGCGACCCGAAGGCCGCCGCGGCCGGCAGTGATCACCAGCGGTAGTGCGCGAACGCCCGGTTGGCCTCGGCCATCTTGTGGGTGTCCTCGCGGCGCTTCACCGAAGCACCGAGGCCGTTGGAGGCGTCGAGCAGCTCGTTGGCCAGGCGCTCGACCATCGTCTTCTCGCGACGCTGACGGCTGAAGGTCACCAGCCAGCGGAGCGCCAGGGTGTTGGCGCGGTTCGGCTTGACCTCGATCGGCACCTGGTAGGTGGCGCCACCGACGCGGCGGCTCTTCACCTCGAGGGTGGGCTTGACGTTGTCGAGCGCGCGCTTGAGGGTGACGACGGGGTCGGTGCCCGTCTTCTCGCGGGCCTGCTCGAGGGCGCCGTAGACGATGCGCTCGGCGGTCGACTTCTTGCCGTCCAGCAGGATCTTGTTGACCAGCTGGGTGACCAGCGGCGAACCGTAGACCGGGTCGTTGATCAGGGGGCGCTTGGGTGCGGGTCCTTTACGTGGCATGACTTATCAGTTCCCCTTCTTCGCGCCGTAGCGGCTACGGGCCTGCTTGCGGTCCTTGACACCCTGGGTGTCGAGCGAGCCGCGGATGATCTTGTAGCGCACACCCGGGAGGTCCTTCACACGACCGCCGCGGACGAGCACCATCGAGTGCTCCTGCAGGTTGTGGCCTTCACCGGGGATGTACGCGGTGACCTCGACAGAGCTGGTCAGACGCACACGGGCGACCTTACGAAGAGCCGAGTTCGGCTTCTTGGGGGTGGTGGTGTAGACGCGGGTGCACACGCCACGACGCTGCGGGCTTCCCTTGAGGGCCGCGGTCTTGGTCTTTGCAGCCTTGTCATGACGGCCCTTGCGGACCAGCTGGTTGATTG
This sequence comes from Gordonia sp. CNJ-863, assembly GCF_001942325.1. Classification (NCBI taxonomy): domain Bacteria; kingdom Bacillati; phylum Actinomycetota; class Actinomycetes; order Mycobacteriales; family Gordoniaceae; genus Gordonia; species Gordonia sp. CNJ-863. The sequence goes on along the minus strand of NZ_MKKG01000077.1, from coordinate 143,318 downwards.
TTGGCACTAGGTGTTCATTCCTCTTTGTTGTCAGTTGTGGTTGGTGCTCCGGGCAAGCTCACGGATCTCGGCTCTACGCCGCCTCCGGCGTGCTTCCACAACTCGCCCCACCAGTGCATTCACACTGGTCAGTACATTTTCGCTACCCCGAGGTCGGGCGTGTCATACACTCGACAGCGGATTCGCTTGTCAGCCCACGGACCGCCCGTGCCCCGAGTCGGTCGATCTCAGGGCCGGCTCGAGAGCCGTTGGCCGGGCATGCGGACTGGCCCAGCATGGGCCGGGCACCGACGATCCACTCTACCGATCGGGTTTGCACAGGTCAAAAAACGGATCCTCCGCGCGACCTGCAGGTGAACAGGTCGTGTGCGCTGGGGTCCGGCGACGCTGAGACATGGCATTACCTTGTCCACTCTTACACCCCCGAACCCGACGCGTCGAGCCTTCGGCGAACCGCCGCCCGACCGGTACCCGCCGGCGCTCCGACCTGGGCCCGGACCTTCGCGATCGATGCCGCGAACGGACTGTCCGGATCCATCGGCCGCCCAATCGGCGAACTCTGGCCGCCGAACCACCGGTCGACGATCGTCGCCTGGCGTTCGAGGTTGTGGTCGGCCCACGCGTGGTGAGCATCACCCGTCCCCCGGATGCCGTAGACGTTCTCGCCGAGTTCGTGCCGCGCCTGAACCGCGAGCGCATCGGCCAGGAACGACGCCGCGGACCGGGCGCCAACGATCTGCCGGGCGTGCACGAGTTCATGGACCAGCAGTTGGCCGGGCACTGGATAGGCCCCGGGACCGGCCCCGAGGGGCGCGTCGAACATCGCGCCGAGATTGCAGAGGATGCGCCCATCGACCCCGGGCACGGTGAACGCGCGTCCCCTTCGTCCGGCGAGATCGGTGAGGATGACGTCGTCGAGCCATCCGGCGGGCCCGAAGACGAGCTCGGCGGTTCGCCGTTCCTCATCGCACAGGGGGCGGTGCCGAAAACTGAGGCGGGCGACGATCCCTGCGGCGGCGCCGGCCATCCCGGCGATCACGAGACCCAGAGGCCCGAACCAGACCGTGGCGATCGCGACGTGCGCGGCGACGAGGACTCCGTCGGTCGACGCCGGTCCCGCCGGTAGACGTACACCTCCGACTCGATGAGCGAGCGACAGCACGACACCGAGGAACCGGCCGTAACCGCGAGCCACGTGGATGAGGAGTCGTCGGCGCATCAGTGTCTCAGTCCCGCACGGCCATGACGACCAGGCCGGGGCCGACGTGCTCGTCGGCGGGCAGCCGGAGCTCGGCGACGGGGCGCAGACCGGCCTGCTCGATCAATCCGACGTACTTCTCCGGCGACCACTGATGGGTCGTCCACTCGACAGGACCGCCGTAGGCTCGGTGCGTCGCACGTCCTCGTCGCCCGAGTGGGTACCGGTGATGAAGCAGCCGCCCGGCATCAATGCGCGGGCAAATGAGGCCAGCACCTGCGGGAGAACGTCCCGCGGGAGATTGAACAACGACCACCACCCCAGGACACCACCCAGCGATGAATCGGCGAGATCCAGCTCGGTCGCCGAGCCGACCTCGAATCGGCAGGACGGGTGCAGGCGACGCGCGTTCTCGATCATGCGCGGCGAGAGGTCCACGCCGGTCACGTCGAGTCCGCGGTCGGCGAGATAGGCGGTCACGGTCCCGGGTCCGCAGCCGACGTCGAGCACGGGACCGATGCCCGCCACCGAATCGATGAACGCATCGAGTGCGGCCTTCAGCCACGGACGGCAGCGAGGGTCGCCGATTCCGGTGTCCACCACCAGTCGGACGTAGTCGTCGGCCACACGGTCGTAGGACTCACGGACAGCGTCGAGGTCGGCCGGTCGATCAACGGGGTCGGCGCGCATGCGCCCACGATATGACCCGGGTACGACGCCGCCCCCTGTCCGGGGATCCGGGCAGGGGGCGGGTCGTGGAAAGCCGTGCGCCTACGGAGTGTTGAACCAGGCGACGACCGACGGCCATGCCTTCGGGTTCGACTCGCCGTACCCGATGTACGCACCGATGAACGCACCCACGCCGGCACCGATCCAACCGAAGACGATGAACCCGATGAGGCCACCGATCAGCGTGTAGAGGGGCGTGTTCCCCCGCCAGCCCTTGTTCAGTTCCGCCCACATGATGTCGTAGCGCTGAGCCTTGGTCAGACGCTTCTGCTTGGCTGCGTCGGTGGCTGCCGAGTCGAGCAGCGCACGGAGGTCCGGGCTGACCGTGGGGGTCAGAGTGACCCGCGACCGGTCCACGCTGACCGCGGCGCGCAGCGGAACGGTGAACCCGTCCATCTGCCCCGACAGCGGCATCGACGACACGGTGCGACCGCGGGAATCGAGGATCTGCAGCGCCCCCGCCGGGCTGACCACGACGCTGCCCCCGCGCACGTCGACGATCACGCTCTTGTGGTCCCCGGCGATCGCCGCGGACGCCGTCGGGAGCGCCACCGTCGCCGGTACCGCATGTGCCGTCGCAACGGGAACGGCGATGAGTACTGCACCCATCATGGCCAGCGCCATGATCCCTGCCCTGAGGTGCTTCATGTGTGGATTCTCTCTCTCACGAGGATCTTTCGGCCCGTGCTCGGGCCGCGATGATCATATCGGAGAAGAGACACCTCCCCGCAATCGTCTCAACAGGCCAATCCTGCCCAACGGGTCGACGAATCACATTGCCGCGCAGAAAGATTGAGAATCGTGAGCGGGATCACTCCGGGGTCTGGGGCAGTTTCACCTTCGCGCCACCGGGTTTCGCCGGATTCGACGGCGGCGGGACCACCGGACCGATGTCGCCGTCGGGCGCCTCGTCGAGGTCGACGATGACCGGCGCGTGATCACTGGGCTTGCTGCCCTTGCGCGCCTTGCGGTCGATCCAGGCCGCCTCGACCCGGCCGGCGGCCGACTCACCCGCCAGGATGAGATCGATCCGCATGCCCAGGTCCTTGTGGAACATTCCGGCACGGTAGTCCCAGTAGCTGAAGACCCGGTCATCCGGCCAGCGGTCACGGACCACGTCGCGCAGACCCAGCGCCGCGAACTCGGCGAGCGCGGCACGTTCCGGAGGGGTGACGTGCGTGTGCCCGGCGAAGGCGTCGGGATCGAACAGATCCGCGTCGGCGGGCGCGATGTTCATGTCGCCGCAGAGGAGCGTCGTCGACGGGTCGGCGACCGCCTTCGCGAGAGCGGCGAGCCATTCGAGTTTGTACGTGTAGTGATCCGAGTCGGGGCTGCGGCCGTTCGGCACGTAAAGGGAGTGGATGCGCAGACCGCCGCACACCGCAGAAATCGCGCGGGCCTCGAGCGTCTCCGGCGTCGGATAACCCGGCATGCCGGCGAAGCCGACGCGCACGTCCTCGAGCCCGACCCGCGAGAGCAGCGCGACACCGTTCCACTGGCCCTGCCCCGCGTGCGCGATCTCGTAGCCACGTTCGGCGAGATCGGCGCCGAGGACCTCGTGGAAGGCGTCGTCGGAGAGCTTGGTCTCCTGCAGGCAGACGACGTCGGGGCGACGTTCGTCGAGCCATGGGAGGAGGCGCGGAATCCGCTGTTTCACCGAGTTCACGTTCCAGGTCGCGACGCGCATGGGCCCACGGTAGTACGACACACCGACGCCGATCCGAGGCGGCGTCCGGGCTTTCCTTCGTCGGTGATGTGTGTCACGTTGGTCTCATCGACACTCTCCCTTCCCGTCCCGATCGAACGCCGCAGCGCCCCGTCATCGAGCACTCGTGGCGTCGGTCGGCGATGTCGGGAGTGCGGCCGGAGGACAACACTCCCGCACGTACGCACGACATCGGTTCCGCCGACCCCCTGCTCGACGCAGCGCGCCCCGTCCTCGACGACGCGGCGGCTCGTCTCGCCGACACCGACGTGTCCCTGCTGCTCGTCGATCACGAGTGCCGCATGGTGACGCGGGTGGCGTTCGGAACGACCGTCGAACGTCGGCTCGACGCGATCGGCGCGGCGCCCGGCGTCCCGTTCGGGGAGGACATGGTCGGGACCACCGCGCTCGGCACACCCGCGGAGACGCGCGGCGGGGTGATCGTGAACAGCACCGAGCACTACCTCGAACAGTTCCGGACGATCAGCTGCTTCGGGCAGCCGATCATCCATCCCGCGACGCGGCGCCTGGCCGGGATCATCTGCATGTCCGAGATCGCCGATCGCATCAACCCGCTCGCGGTCCCGGTCGTCAACGGCATCGTGGCCGACATCGCCGACCGGTTGCTCGACCGGTCCCGTGCGCACCAGCGCCGCGTGCTCGACGCCTTCCAGCGCGCCGCCCCGCGCCGGGACGTCGCGGTGGCCGCGATCGGCGACGACCTGCAGCTCACCAATGCCCTGGCCGCCGAACTGCTCTCCCCCACCGACATCGGCGCGCTGCGGGCGATCGCCACCGACCCGGCGCTGCGTTCGACGACGCTGCCGTTGACACTCGTCTCGGGCGCCGAGGTCGAGATCGCCGTCGAACCGGTGGCCGGTACCCGCGGAGCCGCGCTGTTCCGCTTCCGCCCCTTCCTCACGCCGACACCGACCCGCTCGACCCCGGTCCGGCCGTCGTCGACGACCGTCGCCGTATCCGGTGAGCCGGGCACCGGGCGCACGACGCTGGCCCTCGAACTGGCCGCCGAAGCGCTGGGGACCGACGCGCTCGACACCGAGGCCGCGGCCGTGGTCGTCGACGTCGCGGACGCGCTGATCAACGGCCGGCGGGTGGACGTCGCCGCCGACCTCACCCGAGCTCGATCGTCCGGCGTCCCGCTCGTGATCGACGGCGTGGATCTGCTCGACGACCGGTCGATCGCGCTGCTCACGCACGCCACGGCGTCGACGCCGGCGGCCTCTCCGTTGCTCCTCGTCAGCGGTCCTCGTGCGCAGGCGTCTCCCGCGGTCGCCGCCCTGCTCGGGCGGTGTGCGCGGCGCGTCGATCCCGCGCCTCTACGTCACCGCAGCTCCGAGCTGGCGGCCATCGCGAGCGGCGTCCTCGGTCAGATCGATCCGGAACTCACTCTCTCCGGCCCGGCGACCGATGCCCTGCTCAGCCAGGACTGGCCGGGCAACTTCGCCGAGCTGATCGCGGTCCTGCGGGAGGCCGCGGCAGCGTGCCGGGATCGGATGGCACGCGTGATCGAGGCGACCGACCTGCCGTCTGGCTATCGGACGACGAGCCGGGCGGCCCATCTCTCCGGACGGGAGCAGGCCGAGCGCGCGGCGATCGTCGACGCACTCGACCGTGCCGGCGGCAACAAGGTCCACGCCGCGCGGGACCTCGGGATCAGCCGCACCACGCTGTACGCGCGGATGCGAGCCCTCGGGATCTAGGAGACACCGCGATGTTGCCGCGCCGGACGTCAGTCGACGAGCGGATCGGCCAGCGTGTGCCGCGCGAGGGCGGCGATGAGATCCGTTTGCGTGATGATGCCGACCAGAAGATCCCCGTCGAGCACGGGCACGGCGCCACAGCCACTGCCGGCGAGCATCGGGAGCACCGCGGTCACCGGAGCGTCGGGGGACGCGATCGGCAAGGTCGTGTCCATCACGTCGGCAGCGGTAAGCACGCTGCCGTCGCGGCGCAGCAGTCGGCCGAACATGCGGTCCGACCCACGTCGTGTCGCACCTCCGCGTAGCCGGGAGACGAGATGGATCTGGAAGACGACACCCAGGAACCGGCCTCCGCGCGTCACCACGGGCAGCGAGGTGAACCGGTGGGTGTCGAACATCTGCGCCAGTTCGGTGAGGGTCGAGTCCGGTCCCACCGTCACGAGGTCCCGGGACATGACGTCACCGGTGACGAGAGGGTCGGCGCGATGGCCGGCGACCTGGAGTTCGGCGGCCCCGATGAGTCGCGCGAGGTCGGCGACCCCGAGGTTGAGGGACTGGCTGTAGCGGTTGAGGATGTCGGTCAACTCGTCCTCGTCCAGCCCGATCCGTGCGGTGGCCGACGACTCGTCGTCGAACCGGCGGTACGGATACCGGCGTCCGGTCAGGCGTGCGTACACCGCCGCGAGCGCGACCAGCGCGATCGTCCCGACCGCGACGGGAGCCAGGGCGAACCGGAATCCGAGAGCGTGGACCAGGTCCGGACTGAGCCCGGCGGTCATCGCGACCGCACCACCCGGCGGATGCACCGCCCGGCAGATCACCATGGCCACGACCGCCGCACCGACCGCGAGCGGGACGCGCAGCTGACTCGGCGAGACCAGCAGTGTCACCGCCACGGCGGCGAACGCCGACACGGTGTTGCCGACGACCGCCGACCACGGCTGGGCGAGCGGACTGTTGGGTGCGGCAAACAGCAGGACCGCCGACGCCCCGAACGGCGCGATCAGGAACAGGCCCGCGTTCAGGTCGACGCCGGACGTGGCGAGGACGAGTCCGACGAGCCCGAGACCCAGGGCCGAGCCGACCCCGGCACGCACCGACTCGCGCGTCGGCACGGACGCCCCCGACGGCCCCCACGACTGCAGCGCACCGCTGAAACGATCGGCCATGCGCGCTGCCATCGGTTCCCTCTCTGCGTGAACAGGCAGCGATCGCTGCCCCCGGACACGCTAGCGACGCCGCGCAACTCGCCTTTCGCGACCTCCTGTTCACGTCATTCGTTCACGACAAAGCGGACTGTTCAGTTTCTGGACACGGCGACCACCCCGATAGGTGGCAGAAATGAGTCAGGTCACAGCTATGACCCAGATCACCCCTGACCGTCTCATCTCTGCCCGCTCGCCTCTCCCCCGCGTCGAGCGCTTCACCAGGAGGTACCCATGACCGCAGTCGCCACCGAGCTGCTCCCGAAGGTCCGTGATTTCATCGGCTCCGACCGCCCGATGCTGATCGGCGGTGACTGGGTGTGGTCGGCGTCGGGCCGCACCTTCGAGACCATCGACCCCGCCACCGCCCGTCCGCTCACCTCGGTCGCCCACGGCGACGCCACCGACATCGACCGCGCGGTCCGCGCCGCCCGCGAGGCCTTCGACTCCGGCCCGTGGACGCGGATGAAGCCGAACGAACGCGAACGGCTGCTGTGGCGCGTCGGCGATCTCCTCACCGAACGGGCGGCCGAGTTCGGTCAGCTCGAAGCACTCGACAACGGCAAGGCCGCGACCATCGCCGCCGCCGTCGACACCGCCTGGGCCGCCGACATCTTCCGCTACAACGCGGGCCTGGCCACCAAGATCACCGGTTCGACGGTCGACGTGTCGATGCCGTTCGTGCCGGGAGGCGAGTTCCACGCCTACACGCTCCGCGAGCCGGTCGGGGTGTGCGGACTGATCGTCCCGTGGAACTTCCCGTTGCTGATGGCCGCCTTCAAGCTGGCACCGGCGCTGGCCGCGGGCAACACCGTCATCCTCAAGCCCGCCGAGCAGACACCGCTCACCGCGCTCCTGCTCGGCGAGATCTTCGACGAGGCCGGGTTCCCGCCGGGTGTGGTCAACATCGTCACCGGATTCGGCGAGGCGGGTGCCGCGCTCGCAGCGCACGACGACGTCGACAAGATCGCCTTCACCGGTTCCACCGAGGTCGGCAAGAAGATCGTCGAGGCGGCCAAGGGCAACCTCAAGAAGGTCTCGCTCGAATTGGGCGGCAAGAGCCCCAACATCGTCTTCGCCGATGCCGATTTCGAGAAGGCGGTCGCCGGTTCGGTGGCCGCATGGATGTTCAATCACGGCCAGTGCTGCGTCGCCGGCACCCGGCTCTTCGTCGAGCGGCCGATCTTCGACGACTTCACCGCGGCGGTCGCCGAGGCGGCGTCCCAGGCGAAGATCGGCCCGGGTCTCGATCCCGCCACCGAACTCGGTCCGCTGGTGAGTCAGGAACAGTTCGACCGCGTGTCCGGTTATCTCGCGGCCGGTATCGCGGACGGAGCTCGTGCGCTGACCGGCGGAAAGCGTTGGGGCGACGAGGGATTCTTCATCGAGCCGACGGTGTTCGTCGACGTCGAACCGGACTTCTCCATCGTGCGGGAGGAGATCTTCGGGCCGGTGGTCGCCGCGCTGCCGTTCGACGCCGACACCGGGGTCGCGGCCGCCGCGAACGACTCCATCTACGGTCTCGCCGCCGGGATCTGGACCACCGACCTGTCGAAGGCCCATCGGACGGCCCGTCAGATCAAGGCCGGTTCGGTCTGGGTCAACCAGTACAACGGCTTCGACACCGCGATGCCTTTCGGCGGCTACAAGCAGTCGGGCTGGGGCCGCGAACTCGGGTCCTCGGCCATCGACCTCTACACCCAGACGAAGGCCGTGAACATCGCGCTGTGACCGGCGTCCCGCTTTCCTTCAGAGTTTCCCCAAGTGCAAAGGAGCACGTCATGACACTCACCACCAAGGCCGCCGTTCTCACCGCCCCCGGAAAGCCTTTCGAGATCGTGGAACTCGATCTCGACGAGCCCCGCGAGGGTGAGGTCCTGATCAAGTACACCGCCGCCGGACTGTGTCATTCCGACCTCCACCTCACCGACGGCGATCTGCCGCCCCGCTACCCGATCGTGGGTGGTCACGAGGGTTCCGGGATCATCGAGGCCGTCGGCCCCGGCGTGACCAAGGTGAAGCCGGGCGACCACGTCGTGTGCAGCTTCATCCCCAACTGCGGCACCTGTCGTTACTGCTCGACGGGACGACAGAACCTGTGCGACATGGGCGCGACCATCCTCGAGGGCTCGATGCCCGACGGCACTTTCCGATTCCATTCGGGCAAGGACGATTTCGGTGCGATGTGCATGCTGGGCACCTTCTCCGAACGGGCCACCATCTCCCAGCACTCGGTGGTGAAGGTCGACGACTGGCTGCCGTTGGACAAGGCTGTGCTCGTCGGCTGCGGTGTGCCGTCCGGTTGGGGCACGTCGGTGTACGCCGGTGGTGTGCGGGCCGGTGACACCGTGGTGATCTACGGCATCGGCGGTCTCGGCATCAACGCCGTCCAGGGCGCGGTGTCGGCCGGCGCCAAGTTCATCGTCGTCGTCGACCCGGTCGACATGAAGCGTGACGCCGCACTGAAATTCGGTGCGACGCATGCCTACTCCGATCCGCAGGAGGCCGCTGCCAAGGTCAACGAGCTGACGTGGGGGCAGGGGGCCGATCAGGCCCTCATCCTGGTGGGCACGGTCGACGAGGAGGTCGTGTCCAACGCGACGGCCGTCGTCGGCAAGGGCGGCACCGTGGTCATCACCGGGCTGGCCGATCCGGCCAAGCTCACCGTGCACGTGTCGGGCACCGACCTGACGCTGAACCAGAAGACGATCAAGGGCAGCCTGTTCGGCTCGGCCAACCCGCAGTACGACATCGTCAAACTGTTGCGTCTCTACGATCAGGGTCAGCTCAAGCTCGACGAGCTGGTCACCACGACCTACACCCTCGACCAGGTCAACGAGGGTTACCAGGACCTCCGTGACGGAAAGAACCTGCGCGGGGTCATCATCCACGGCGAATGAGCCGACAACCGGAACACTCGAACAGCTCGCCGGCAGGTCATTCGCCGGCGAGCTGTTCGTCTGCACGAGGAGTTCGGACGGGCCCGGCGATCGCCGCGCGCATGCGCTGCACCGATGCGATGAGTCGTCGGGCCTGCCGGGCCGGCGAGTCGTCGGCGGGCTCGGTTGCCTGAAAGGTGTACTCGACCTCCACGTCCCTGGTCGACTTCGCGATCCTCGACGGCACACCGCCGTGTTCGATCGCCGACACCGTCGCGTCGGCGGCTCCCCGGAGCTCCTCGACGAGGTCCTGCTCGATCCCCGGATCGACCCGGTCGCCGTTCCCGGTGTCCTCCGACCGCGTCAGGCCGGTCGCCGACCACGCGAGTCCTCTTGCCTCACGTGTCGTCTCGTAAAGATGCGGCCGCAGACGGCGCAACGTCGATCGATGGAATCGGCTGAGCGAGAACACTGCCGAGGTCGCGGCGTCGAGCATCGCGGCTTCGGCCCCGTCGAGCACTCGGACGGCGGCAAGGGCCGCGTCGGAGTCGGGCTCCCCCGGCCTGTTCTCGCCTCTGCGAAGGGCAACCGAGGCCATGTTGACCAGGGCGTCGAAATACGCCCGCAGCTTGGTGTCGAGGACGGGTGAGGTCGGCGTACTCAGAATGAGAAAGGCCGCGGCCGCGCCGACGAGGGCACCGCACAGGGTCTCCTCGATGCGCCACTCGAGGACGTGGCGGTCCAGGACACCGAGCAGGTCGTAGCTGTTGGTGAGGACGATCGTGATGAACAGGATCGTCCAGGTGTAGGAGATCGCGCCGAGGTAGAAGGCGAAAAAGACCGCGCAGACCACGATCACGTACTGCACCGCGGGGTGTTCGCCGATGATCAGCACGGCGGCGACACCGATCACCAGCCCGACCACCGTGCCCTGCACCCGTTTGACGGCCTTGGTGAGAATGGCTCCGCGCGTGGCCATCCCGTTGAAGACCATGAAGGCGCTGAGCACCGCCCAGTACCAGCGGCTCGCCGAGATGAGCTCGCCGACGGCGAGGGCCACCGAGCAGGCGACCACGACCTGGAGCGCGAATCGGGTGGTGTCGGGCCTCGGTGTCGTCTTTGCCGGCGTCGACGTCTTGCCGGTGGATGTCGCCTCCGTGGATGTCGCCGGCGTGGTCGGCTTCTGGCGCCCGACGGCGATCGCGCGCAGATCGGCTGTCGCCCCCACGACGATGCGCAACGTCTCGATGATCTGACCCGTTCCGACGAGCGCCGGGGCGGCGTCGCCCGACGACCTCAGCGCACCACGGACCTGCGACACCGACTGGGCGACGGCGGGATCCGCTCGGTGCTCGACCACCCGGAAGGCTGCCTGTTCACAGGACAGATGGAGCATGGAGACCCGTCGTGACAGGGTCGTGTCATCCACATCCGAGTAGTGTGCCGCATCGTAGTTCTCCTGCCATCCGGCAACCGCACTCGTCGCCGCCGACAGCCGGGTCACCGCCGCCGCCACCCGCTGCGGCCCCGCCGCCGGTTCGCTCGCGACCCGGAGCAGATCGTCGGCGCAGACCTCCACGCTCCGCAGGAGGCGCACCAGTTCCCCACCCGGCCGGTCCGGGACCAGCACCAGTCGCACGAAGAGTGCGCTCGCCACGGCGATGACGACGAGGCCGCACAGCACCGGCAACGTGTGCAGGTCGGCCCCCATCACCACCGCGAAGAAGAACGCGAAGAACCCGAAGAACCCGAGCGCACTCCCCCGCGGCCCGTACCGCGTCGTCCAGGCGGCGAGACCGGCGATCGCCACGAAGGCGACCGCCCGCGCGACCGGCCACGGATGTAGGAGGCAGGCGAGGAGTGCCGCCGCGAAGCCGGGGACGAGTAGCGCTACGGTCGTGAGGATCCGAGCCCGCGCGGTCGTGTCCTTGACCGCACCGACCGTCGCCCACAGCGAGAGGAAGCCGGCCGAGAGCTCGGCCGCGACCGGGATGCTCACCACCGATCGGATCGCGAGAACCACCAGGGCACCGATGGCCATCGCCGACGCGCCGCGCGCGGCTTTGCGCAACCTCGCCGCACCAGGGTCGTGCGTCGTCAGCAGTGCGGTCAGTGCGAAGGGCGGTGCCATGGGAGGAATCTTCTCATCGTCGCGTCGGACCGCAGGATGGCGGCGACGCATGTTCGTGCCACCGACGGCGGGGTGCACGCGCGGCGGGCGTCGGCCTGAACCCGTCTGCTCGTCAGTCGGTCTCGTCGACCCCGAACGACACCGCGAGCTGCTCGCACCAGGTGTCGACGACCTGCGCTCGTCGCGCCGAGTCGTCGGTCAGGGTGTCGGCCAGGCCGAGCCCCCGCGCGAAGTCGAGCGTCGCCTGCACGAGACGATGCCCCTTCTCGTCGGCCGGCGAGACCCCCATCGCCGCCATCGTGCGCTGATGGGCTGCGCGGGCGAACTTCGCCTCCAGCGGCAGGATCAAGGTGCGCAGAGCGGGATCGGAGGCCGCGGCCGCCCACACCTGCAGGGCCGCCTTGAATTCCGTTCCGGTGTAGACGTCGACCACGCGTTGAACGGCTGCCAGCACTCGTGCAGGGGTGATCGGCTCGCCCGGCGCGGCCGACGTCCCGAACCTGCTGTCCGCCGCCGTCGTCAGGTCGTCGAAGACCTGCTCGAGTGCAGCGGTGATGAGCGACTCCCGCGTCGGGAAGTGGTGCTGCGCAGCGCCTCGCGAAACGCCGGCGCGTTCGGCGACCGCGGCGACGGTGGCCGCCGCCCAACCATCCGCCGCGAGTGCGTCGATCGTCGCCCGCAGCAGGCGCTCACGCGTCAGGCGTGAGCGTTCCTGCTGCGGTTCACGACGATTCGACGACACACGCGTGGACACCATCGGTAGTGCCTCAGTACGACTTCGGGAGGCCGAGGCTGGCCTGCGCGACGAAGTTGAGGATCATCTCCCGGCTGACCGGTGCGACGCGGGCGATGCGGACGAGGCTCAGCATCGGCGCGATGCCGTATTCGGTCGTCAGCCCGTTGCCGCCCATCGAGTGCACGGCCTGATCGACGAGCTTCACCGCGGCCTCGGCGGCGGCGTACTTCGCCATGTTCGCCGGCTCGGCGGCACCCCAGTCGTCGCCCGCGTCGTACATCGTCGCGGCCTTCTGCATCATGAGTTTGGCCATCTCGAGCTCGATCTTGCCCTGCGCCAACGGATGGGCGATGGCCTGGTGTGCGCCGATCGGCGTCTTCCACACCGTGCGCTCCTTGACATACGACACGGCCTTGTCGAGCGCGAACCGCCCCATGCCGACCGCCGACGCCGCGGCCATGATCCGTTCCGGGTTCAACCCGGCGAACAGCTGACTGAGTGCCGCGTCCTCGTCGCCGACGAGTGCGTCGGCCGGCAGCCGGACGTCGTCGAGGAACAGCTGGAACTGCTTCTCCGGGTTCTGCAGTTCCATGTCGATCATGGTGTACGAGAAGTTCTCCGCGTCGGTCGGCACGATGAACAGCGCCGGCTTCAGCTTGCCGGTCTTCGCGTCTTCGGTGCGCGCCACGATCAGAACTGCCTGAGCCTGGTCGACACCGGAGATGTAGACCTTCTGACCGGACAGCAGCCAGTCCGAACCGTCACGGCGGGCCGTGGTGGTGATGTTGTGCGAGTTCGACCCGGCGTCGGGTTCGGTGATGCCGAACGCCATCGTGATCGAGCCGTCCGCGAGGCCTGGCAGCCACCGCTGCTTCTGCTCGTCGGTGCCGAAACGTGCGATCACGTTGCCGCAGATGGCCGGCGAGACCACCAGCATCAGCAGACCGGTGCCGGAGGCGGCGATCTCCTCCATGACGATCGCGAGCTCGTACATGCCCGCACCGCCGCCGCCGTACTCCTCCGGGAGGTTGACGCCGATGAAGCCGAGCTTGCCCGCCTCCTGCCAGAGCTCATCGGTCTTGCGTCCCTCGCGGGCGCAATCCCGGAAGTACTCCTGGCCGTACTTCGCGGCCAGACCGGCGACCGCGGAACGCAGCGCGGCGCGCTCCGGGGTCTCGACGAAGGGGTTCTCCAAGGCTGTCATCGCGTCTTTTCCTCTGTGTGGGTTCGGGTTCGGATGGGGGCGTCGACTCAGGCGTGGAAGCCGAGTCGCTTGGCTGCCAGACCGTTGAGAATCTCGGTGGTGCCGCCGCCGATGCCGATGATGCGCATGTCGCGGTACTGGCGTTCGACCTCGGTGCCGGTCATGTAACCGAGTCCACCGTGCAGCTGAACGGCCTTGTTGGCCACCCATTCTCCGGCCTCGACCGCGGTGTTCTTGGCGAAGCACACCTCGGCGATGAGGTCGTCGTGCGAGGTCACCTTCCGCTCCACCACGGCGCGGGTGTAGACGCGGGCGATGTCGATACGACGCGCCATCTCGGTCAGGGTGTCCTGGACCGACTGACGCGCGATGATCGGCTTGCCGAAGGTCTCGCGATCACGGGCCCACTGCACGGTGAGGTCGAGACACCGCTGGGCGCTGGCGTAGGCCTGGACGGCCAGACCCGACCGCTCGGTGACGAAAGCCATGGCGATCTGGGCGAATCCGGAGTTCTCCGGTCCGACGAGGTTCTTCACCGGGACGCGTGCGTCGACGAAGGACAGCTCCGCGGTGTCCGAGCAGCGCCAGCCCATCTTGTCGAGTTTGCGGGTGACGGTGAATCCGGGGGTGTCCTTGTCGATGACGAGGAGGGACACGCCGCCGGCGCCCGGTCCGCCGGTGCGGACGGCCGCCACGACGAAGTCGGCCCGGACGGCCGAGGTGATGTAGGTCTTCGAGCCGTTGACGACAAAGAAGTCGCCGTCGCGCTCGGCCTTGGTGGTCAGGTGGCCGACATCGCTGCCACCGCCGGGTTCGGTGATCGCGAGCGAGCCGATCTTCTCACCGGCGAGAGTCGGGCGGACCCAGCGGTCGATCTGCTCCGGATCGCCGGCGGCGATCAGGTGCGGCAGGGCGATGCCGTGGGTGAACAGGCCCGCGAAGATACCGCCGGCCGCACCGGCGTAGTGCAGTTCCTCGGCGAGGATCGTCGTGTCGATGACGTCGCCGCCGGAGCCGCCGACCTCCTCGGGCACCCCGAGGCCGAACAGGCCGAGCCTGGCGGCCTCGAGGTGAAGCGAACGCGGGATCTCGCCGTCGCGCTCCCAGTCGTCCTGGAAGGGCACGATGTGCTTCTCGACGAACTTGCGGACCATCGAACGCAGTTCGAGACGTTCCGGCGTGTCCCAGACGTTGGGGCTGGTGATGGGCACCCGAGGCTCCTTAGGTGATGTGACCGTGGTGTGGAACGAGTGGAGGGTTCGACGCGGCGTTCAGGCGCCGCGCGGCTCGCGGCCGGCGCCCGGAGGCCCGGCGAAACACTGTGCGATACCGGACCATTCGAGCGCATCCTCGCCGACGAACTCCAGGTCGAGGTCGGCGACGGCACGTCGCTGCGTGACGAGCTGGCAGAAGTCCAGTGCCGAGCCGCGCACGATGTTCGACGCGTCCTCGGGACCCCAGGTCCACAGCTCACCCGACGGCGAGGTCAGGGCGTAGTGGAACGGTTCGGCCGGCGGGACCTTGTTGTTGACGATGTAGGCGAAATCGCGTGTGCGCACACCGATGTGCGCGACGTGGCGGATGCGGTCGCTGGGCAGCACCGTCACCCCGAGGGCGTCGGCGACGTCGAGACCGTGCGCCCACGTCTCCATCAGCCGCGCGGTCGCCATGGACGCCGCCGACATCGGCGGGCCGAACCACGGGATCTTCACACCCTGGGGCACTTCCCGGAGCGCGTCCGCCAGCATTGCTCGCGCGAGTCGCCAGCCCGCGAGGATCTCCTCGACCGGGGCACCCGCCCCGGCCTCGGCGGCATCGTCGACGTAGGTCTCGGGGCTGTTCTGCAGAGCCTCGGTCACCAGCTCGGTGAAGCGCTCGGGATCGGTCGCCGCGATGGCGGCGACCTCGTCGGTCCACGCAAGGTGCGCGATCTGGTGGGCGATGGTCCACCCCGGGGCCGGCGTCGGCGTGGCCCATCCCGCGTCGTCGAGGTCGGCGACCAGCGCATCGAGCTGGTCGGACTCGGCTTCGAGGTCTGCCACGACGCCGTACACGGCCGCTGCTCGATCGGTCATGCGCCATAGCGTCACACAGGACCGTAGAAGAATCAAGCGCGCTTGATTGTTTCTTTGGCGACGCACAGTGAACCGCCCCTGCGATCAACCCTCAAAGCGAGTCCGCCGACGATATGTCGGCGACTCCGCTACCGGGGGCAGATCCCAGGGGCGGTCATCAGGGTTGGTTATCGGAGCGGAGCAACCGCCGTCAGTGGTAGTGAACGTCCAGCGTGGCGCGGCTCAGCAGGACATCGTCGTATGAGGTCATGGTCGCCTCGAAGGAGGAGATCCGACGCCCGGTCTTGATCGGCGTCACCTCGACGGTGACCTCGCTGCCGTCGACCGCCGGCGATCGGTAGAAGCCGATCGCCATGTCACCGATCGAGTACTCCTGCCCTGCCCCGGCGTGCAGGTGCCCGGCGAAGGACCCCGCCTGGCCGACGATCGTCGCGATGACGCCGCCGTGCATGGTGCCGAACATGTTGCCCATCCAGGGGTCGGTGGCGCTGCGGAACCGAATACCGGCGTCGCACTCGATGGCCCCGTCGAGCACCTCGACCGTGCCGTTGAGCATCTCGACCAGCGGTCCGGGGTCCCGCTGCTTGGTGGCGATCTCCTCGACCACCGCCCGCCCGGTCAGATCCGCGGGGATGGCGGCCGGGAGCGTCACGCCGTGGTCGTCGTCGCAGCTGGGCATCGCCATCCCGATCTCGGCGGACGGAGTCTGACCCGTCAGGGCGCGCCCGACGCGAACATTGCGGGCGGTGCCCACACAACACAGTTGCCCTGCCCCGGAGCGGATCTCGACGTATGTCGAGCCCCAGCCGTCGTCGTGCATCACCACCTCGGCACGCGCCGCGAGCAGGTCACCGATGTTCGCGCGACCGTGCGTCGACAACGACAACCGCGCCTGCAGCGTGGCGGCCGCCGGGTCGTCGTGGGTGCGATGGAACGGGATGCCTCCGCAGTGATCGAACAGAACGGCGAGCGCGGGCAGCTCGATCAGGCCGCGATGGTCGGCGAACTGCGAGCAGAGCAACTGAGCGGCGCGCACGCCCTTGCCCTCGACGGCGAGGTCGCCGAGATGGAAGGCGGACAGCGGGTCGTGTGGCCCCGGGTTCGATGACTCGGCGTGATGCGGATCGCTCATACGTCTTCTGTATCAGCAGAATGCCGCCGACCTCACCTTGAGGAGTCCAACATCACTCCCGTACGCTGTGGATTCGAAGTGTCCAAAGTGACGGGAGATACACATGGGACGCAAGACCATTGCTGGACTCGGAGCCGTTGCGGCATTCGGTGCGATGACGCTGGGCGCTGCGACCGCGCAGGCCGCCCCGGGTGAGCAGGCGCTGAGCGTTGAACAGGTCCCGAACACGGGCATCACCGTCGGCTCGAACGGCGTCAGCGGAGGCTTCCTCGCCTCGATCCTCGCATCCGCGACCGAACCGGGTGTTACCCAGGTCGCACTGAACACGACGCCGACCGAGGCCTGCGCAACCAACCTCAAGGACGCACGCGTCGGCATCAGCTGGACCAACAAGTCCACCGGCCAGTCCGGCAGCGACGTCTTCGATGCCTGCAGCGACGCACGCCCGTCGGACGGCGTGGCCCTCGCGACCGGTGCCGGCTCGATCGAGTTCACCACGACGATCATCGGCAAGAACGACCGCACGTTCACCGTCGTGCCCGGTAGCGGCTCGTTCAAGCGCTAGCGGCAGACAGCAACACCCGTTCGGTCGGGGACGCTTCGGCGTCCCCGACCGAGTTGTTTCCGGGAACCCCGGCCGTGGTGCGCGAACGTCTCCGCCTGTCATGCCCAGGCGTCTCGGACTGTCATGCCCAGGCGTCTCCGACGGCCACACCCAGGCGTCTCCGACGCGGCGCAGTAGACAATATTTCAGATCTGTACACGCACCTGGTGAACACGTTCTAGATTTGGCCGCATGGCCGAGACAGTGACCCAGCTCCTCCAGGCACGAGCCGACGACGACAACCTGGCGATCACCTACGAGGGACGCCGCTGGACGTGGCGCGAGTACGTCCGCGATGCGGAGAAGACCGCTGCCGCAATACTGTCCGTGGCCGACGCCTCTCGACCGATGCACATCGGCACCCTGCTGGGGAACACCCCGGACATGCTCATCGCCCTCGCGGCCGGAGCCCTCGGCGGCTACGTCACCGCCGGCATCAACAACACCCGACGCGGCGACGGCCTGACCGCCGACATCCTGCGCGCCGACTGCCAGATCCTCATCACCGACGCCGAGCACCGCCCCCTGCTCGAGGGCCTAGAACTCCCCGGCGTGACGGTCCTGGACACCTCGACCCCGCAGTGGACCGACCTCATCGCCGGGGCGGGTGACCTCACCCCGCACTCCGTGCCGGGCGCGATGGACACGTTCATGCTGATCTTCACCTCGGGCACCAGCGGCAACCCCAAGCCGGTTCAGTTCGCGCACATGATGATCCCGTTCGCCGGTCCCGTCCTCTCCGACAAGTACGACATCGGCCCCGGCGACGTCTGCTACCTGTCGATGCCGCTCTTCCACAGCGCCGCACTGATGGGCGGCTACTGCGTCGCACTGTGCGGCGGGGCCGCGATCGCGCCCGCCAAGTTCTCCGCGTCGACCTTCCTCGACGACATCCGCCGCTACAACGCGACGTACATGAACTACGTCGGCAAGCCTCTCGCCTACATCCTCGCCACCGAGGAGAAGCCCGACGACGCCGACAATCCCCTGCGCGTCGCCTTCGGCAACGAGGCCACCGACCGTGACATCGACGAGTTCTCGCGCCGCTTCGGCTGCACGGTCTGGGACGGTTTCGGCTCCACCGAGCTCGCGATCATCATCACCCGCGAACCGGGCACCCCGCACGGTTCGATCGGCCGCGGCTTCCCCAACGTCGCGGTCTACGACTCCTCCACGATCACCGAGTGTCCCGCAGCCGAATTCGACGGCACCGGAGCACTTCTCAATCCCGACGAGGCGATCGGTGAGCTGGTGAACGTCGAGGGCGGCGGGATGTTCATGGGGTACTACAACGACTCCGCTGCCACCAACGAGCGTCTGCGTCACGGGATGTACTGGTCCGGCGACCTCGCCTACAAGGACGCCGACGGGTGGATCTACCTGGCCGGCCGGACCGGCGACTGGATGCGGGTCGACGGCGAGAACCTCGCCGCCGGGCCGATCGAGCGAATACTTCTGCGGGTGCCCGAGATCAACCGCGTCGCGGTGTACGCGGTGCCCGACGAACACGTCGGTGACGCCGTGATGGCCGCCGTCGTGCTGCAGGACGGCGTCGAACTGAGCCCGGAGTCCTTCGCCGAACAGCTTGCCGCACAGGCGGACCTGTCGCCGAAGGCCTGGCCGCGATACGTCCGGATCGCCGACGACCTGCCCACCACCGCCACCAACAAGATCCTCAAGCGCACCCTGAAGCAAGAAGGTGCGACCGCCGGCGACGGCACCCTCTGGGTGCGCGAGGCGCGGTCGCAGGAATACCGCGAGGCCGTCAGCGCGAGCGCCTGAGCCCATGGAACAGCTCACCGAGCTCGGCTACTACGCACTCTCCCGGCACCCGGTCACCCCCCGCGAGCTCGCCGGCGAGGCGCGGTTCGCCGACGAGATCGGACTCGGGACGGCCTTCGTCTCGGAGCGGTTCAACGTCAAGGACGCGGCCGCCCTGTGCGGTGCTCTCGCCGGTGCGACCGAGAACCTCGGGATCGCCACGGCGGCAACAAACCACAACACCCGGCACCCCATCATCACCGCGACGATGGGCGCCACCCTGGCCGAGGTGTCCGGCGGTCGCTTCGCTCTCGGACTCGGACGCGGGATAACCCCGCAGTGGCAGATCCTCGGCGTCCCGCTCGTCACCGGCGCGGCCCTGCGCGACATCACCGGGCTGCTCCGCAGGCTGTGGGCGGGTGAGATGGTCGTCGGTCACGACGGACCCATCGGCTCGTACCCGTTGCTAAATCTCGGCGTGACCCTGGATTCCCCACCGCCGATCATGCTGGTGACCATGAGTCGCAAGACCCTCGAACTGGCCGGTGAGATCGCCGACGGCGTCGTCCTGCACACCTATTTCAGCGCGGACGCCACCCGACGGGCCGTCGCCCACGTGCGCGAGACAGCCGAACGCACCGGCCGCGACCCGGCGTCGATCCGGATCTGGTCGGTCGTGGCGACGGTGTCCGACGACCTGGACCCGGCCGACCGGATGCGCCGGTTGTACGGGCGCCTCGCGACCTACCTGCAGGGCTACCCCGACCAGCTCATGGGTGCCAATCAATGGGACCCCGCCGATCTCGAACGAGTGCGGGCGACAACCGCTTTCACCGGCGCCCGCGGGCCGATCGATGCCACCGCGACTGACAACGAACTCGCCGAACTGGCCGAGACCATCCCCGAGGCGTGGGTCGCCGACTCCGCGACCGGTTCGCCGTCGGACTGCGCGAAGACCATCGCCGAACAGTTCGACCTCGGCGTCGACTCGGTGATACTGCATGGCGCGACGCCGACCGAACTGGCACCGGTGGTCTCGGCGTACCGCGACATTCGTCCCGACCGCGCGGTCGGACTACCGGCCAACCCCGGAAGGATGCCCTCGTGACGGAAACCCTCGAGATACCCACGAGCGTCGAGCAACTCACGGCGACGTGGCTCACGGATTTCCTCGGCGAGAACGGCCACGACGCGTCGATCACCGCGGTCACCGCCGAGGCTGTCGGGACCGGGCAGATGGCCGGGTCGTATCGGCTGACACTCGAACACTACGGTCCGACGGATCTGCCCGCCACCATGGTCGCCAAGCTGGCCACCGGCGCTCCCGAGCAGCGGGAGTTCGGGTCCGGGGTGTTCCGCAACGAGGTCCGGTTCTACCGTGATCTGGCCGCGGGCTTCACCGTCCCGATCCCGCGGTGTTACGCCGCCACCATCTCCGACCCGGCCACCGAGTTCGTGCTCCTGCTCGAGGACATGGGCGACGCGGTGCAGGGCGACCAGATCACCGGATGCACGCCGGCACAGGCGGAGTCGGTCGCCGTGGCGGCGGCCGGTCTGCACGCACCCCGCTGGAACGACGCCGCACTGCTCGAGGAGATGCCGCTGCCCGGTGCCGCCGAACGCGAGATGATGGAGACGATCCTCGCCCCGATGGCCGACGTCTACCGCGACCGCTTCTCGCCCGACCTGCAGAGTTCGGCGGCCATCGACTGGCTGGTCCGCGAGGCCGGCGACTGGCTGGTCGCGCCTCTGCGGAACACCGCACTCATCCACGGAGACCTACGTGTGGACAACGTGCTGTTCAGCCCGACCGGCGAGGTGACGGTCATCGACTGGCAGACCATCACCACCGGTAACCCGCTGCGCGACATCGCCTTTCTACTCAGCACCAGCCTGACCACCGAGGATCGTCGAAAGCACGAACGCGGCATCGTCGCGTCGTATCACCGTGCGGTGGTCACCGAGGGCGTCACCGACTACACGCTCGACGAGTGCTGGGACGACTACGTCGCCAACCTCATCCAGGCGCCGCTGATCATCGTCTTCGGTTCGGCCGCCGCGCAACCCACCGAACGCGGCACCGCCATGTTCGACGCGATGCTGTCCCGCAGCGCGGCCGCGATCGAGGATCTCGTGCCGGGCGGTCTGGCCGGACGATGAAGCTCGTCGTCGGCGGCAACGGTTTCCTCGGTGCCCGACTGGTCCGTCATCTCGTCGGGAACGAGGACGACGTACGCGTCCTCACGCGTCCGACCAGCGATCTCCGCACGCTGTCCGGCCTGGACTTCGAGCACGTCACCGGCGACCTCTTCGACGCCGACTCGGTGCGCGCGGCGATGGACGGTTGCGACGTGGTGTTCCACTGCGCCGTCGACACCCGTGCCTGGCTGCGGGATCCGGCACCGCTGTACCGAACAAATGTCGACGGCCTGCGGGCGGTGCTGGACGTCGCCGCCACACAGCCGCTGCGCAGGTTCGTCTTCACCAGTACCGCCGCCACCATCGGGCGGGTCCAGGGGCGTCTGGCCACCGAGGACGATGCGTTCAACTGGCCGAAGCACGCACCCGGGTACGTGAAGAGTCGCGTCGCCGCCGAGAACCTACTGATGGACTACTCCCGCGACGGGGCCGTGCCGGGCGTCGTGATGTGCGTCGCCAACACCTACGGTCCCGGCGACTGGCAGCCGACGCCACACGGGTCTTTCGTCGCCGGTGCGGCTTTGGGCAAGCTGCCGTTCACCATTCGCGGCTGCCGGGCCGAGTCGGTGGGCATCGACGACGCTGCACGCGCACTCGCCCTGGCGGCCGAGCGGGGTGAGGTGGGCGAGCGGTACATCGTCGCCGAGCGGTCCATCGACACCGGCGAGATCGTGGAGATCGCCGCCCGCACCGCCGGCCGGGAGCCTCCCCGGCTCGTGCTCAACCGCCCTGCGCTGTACGCGGCCGGTGCGGCGGGCTCGGCGCGGGCCGCCCTCACCCGCAAGCCCGTCCAGCTGACCGTCCCGTCGGTGCGGCTGATGCACTTCATGTCCGAGATGGACCACGGCAAGGCCGAGCGCGACCTGGGCTGGCGGCCGAGACCGGTGACCGAGGCGATCGCCGAGGGCGCACGGTTCTGGCTGGAGCGACGGGCCGCCCGCCGGTCCTGACGAAAAATTCAGGTCAGCCGAGGAGTTCCGCCAGCTCGCCGAGGCTGTACGGCGAGGTGTCCTTGTGATCGCGGTAGGCGATGAAGCTCGCCTGCTGTGTCTCGAACCGTCCGATGAAACCGCCTGCGGCGCTGAAGATGCTGCCGGTGACGTGCTCGGCGACATCGCTGGCCAGGAAGACGTACAGCGGTGCCACGTATTCCGGCGGCGCCGGATCGAGGGCGGCCTCCCGGGTCAGGTCATCGAGAATCCCCCGACGATGCAGGCCCTCGATGTGGGCGACATAGTCGTCGCCGGTCGACAGCCGCGACTTGGCGCCGGGCATCACGACGTTGACCCGGACGTGGTGTTCGGCCAGGTCCGCGGCGGCGGCGAGGGCCAGCGCGTTGACGCCGCCCTTCGCCGCGGGATAGCCGCTGCCGCCGAACATCCCGAGCGACGCAGCCGAGCCGGTGAGCACGATCGACCCCGAACCCTGCTCGACGAAGACCCGTCCCGCGGCCTGGAGGAGGTGGAACGCAGACATGAGGTGTCCGTCCACCTGGGCCCGGAACTCGTCGGGGGTGATGGTCAGGACCGTCGACCCGGCGGGTTCGGCGATGCCCGCGCAGTTGATGGCGATGTCGAGTGCGCCGAACTCGCCGAGCGCGGCGTCGACCATCTGCTGGGCGACGGCGTCGTCACCGGCCGAGCCGCGGACGCCGACGGCCTGTCCCCCGCCGCCGCGGATCTCCGCGACGGTCTCCTCGAGCGCATCTCCGTCACGTCCGTTGACGACGACCGAAACTCCCTGGCCTGCCAGCGCATACGCCACCGCGAGGCCGATCCCGCGGGTGGCGCCCGCGATCACGGCGACCCGGCCGCCCAGTCCGGCAGCCCCGGGAGACCAGCCGCCGTCCGGATTCACGCCGAGCTGCCGACCGGCGTGATCGGGATCGAGCGGCCTCGATCGACGAACTCGAAACTCGCGCCGCCGCTGAACCGTGCGATCGCCACCTCGCCGCTCTCCTTCTGCGCCGTGTCCGAGGTGACGATCCGGATCTCGAGCGCATCCTCGGTCTCGACGGCACCCTCGACACGCAGGTACGGACTCACCGCCGTCGCGGCGGCCTGCAGTGGTTCCAGATGATCCGGCGTGAGAAGCGACATCCATCCGCCGTCGGTCATGGCGTCGGATTCCCTGGGCAGCCGGACGGAGACGGTGTCGCCGTCGGCGGTCGCGGTCAGACCGGTGTACTGCGCCGGCCCGAAGCACGGATGCAGCGCCAGCACCTGCGCCAGGCCTTCGGCGTCTGTCGACAGCTCGAGGGCCGCGCGAATCCGGTCCGCCGCGAGACCGGCGATCCCGATCAGCTGCTTACGGAAGATCTCGACGACCTGATCTTCGCTCTCCGCATACCGCCGCAGGCTGATCAGGAAGCCGAGGGACAGCAGCTGATGTTGCAGCGCAACCTCTTCCGCGATCCGCGCCAGTGCCGACGTCGACCACTCCGCGAACTGCAGATCCTCGACGAGTGGCCCTCGGTAGTCGACCCAGCCGTCGGTCGACGCCGCGTCGATCGCGGACAGCTCGATCTGGCCGGCGCGCGTCCCGAACATCTCCTCGGCATCCGGGGGAAGCGGCAGTTCGTCGCGGTCCGGTTCGATGGTGACCGTCCACTCGCAGTGCGGAGTCCGGTCGACGGGGCGTCGAGGTGGCCGATGCACCGGTCGGATACGCGCCCGGCGGTTGGTCGCGATGGCCGTCGCGTCGAAGGTCGGGTCCTCGATGTCGTGGCACATCGTCGTGACGTACTCGTCGCCGAGCGGTTCGACGTCGAGCAGGGCGCCGCAATGATCGAGGATGAATGATCCGTGGTACTTGTCGTCGACGCGGTACCGGAAGTCCATGAACTGCGGCGGTGCACCGATGTCGAGCTGGAGACATTTGAACATGTCCTCAACGCCGTCACCGTCGACTCCGAGTGCCGTCCGAACGCGATGCGTGTACACCGGGCTCGCGGCCATCCATTCCTCGATGGCGATCCTGCCCATCACATCTCGACCGAAAGCGCTGATGAGGTGGGCCATACCGCTGCGGTCGATCATCTGACCGGACAGCAGGAGTTCGGGGACCAGGACGGCGAGCTGCGCCTGACTCAGACCTTGATAGGTCGGGGCTGTGGAAGTCATGTCAGGTCACCAGAACGCGACCGGCGCCTTACCGAAGTCGTACCACCCCGGCAGGTTGCCCGGCGCCGCCTTCTCCACCCGCTTGAGCATTCCGTCGCTCATCGCGTTGTTCTTCATCATCTCGATGAACAGGGCGGAGACGTTGCCGTAGTCGAAGAAGTCACGCTGCCAGGAGAACTGGAAGTTGCCGCCGTACTTGAACCAGCTGCCCTGGATGCCCTCGAGCGCGTAATGGCTGCCGTCCTCACGGGTGCCCTCGTAGACCTGCTTCCAGAGGCCGATCATGTCGCCGGTCTTCTCGTCGATGACCCATGCCTGATACGGATACTCCCAGCCCTCGAGGCCCTCCATCTCCTGACCGAGCGCGAGCTCGCGGATCTCTTCGCGGCCCACGGCCATGAAGTCCTTCTTGGGGCCGTAGTTCCAGCCGTAGGTGGCGTCCTCGGTGTAGAACTCGGCGAGCGGCTTCCAGTCCCCCGCCTTCTCCGCCTCGATGTTGGCGGCCAGCCACCGTTCCTTCATCTCTTCCAGTTCCGCACGGTCAAAAGACATGTGTTCCACCTTCACTCGTCATCTTCGATGAGACGCAACGCTTGCGTCGGGCAGTACTGCACGGCGGCCTCGACCTCGGCTCGCCGGGATTCGTCGGGGTTGGCGTCGAGGATCTCCACATGGTCCATATGGGCGGCGAAGACCTCGGGGGCCTCGAGCTCGCACATGCCGTGCCCCTGGCACAGATCCAGATCGACCTCGACGCGCATCAGCGATCCTGACGCTTGCGGTAGGCAACGCGGCAGGGCTGCTGCAGCTGAACCACCATCTTCGAGTGGTCGTTCTGGTAACTCTCGGACGGCTGCAACATCTCGAACTCGTAGTTCTGGAACAGCACCGAGAAGATCGCCTTCAGCTGCATGATCGCGAACTGCGCACCGACACAACGGTGTCGGCCGGCGCCGAACGGAATCCAGGTCCAGCGGTTGACCAGATCCTCCTGCCGCGGCTTCTCGTACCGGTCGGGGTCGAAGGCGTCGGCATCCGGGAAGTCCTCGGGCAGACGGTTGGAGACCGCGGGCGACACCGCGATCGACTGACCGGCGGCGATCTCGTAGTCCTCGACATGGAAGTTTCTCTGCACCACGCGCATCAGGATGATCAGCGGCGGGTGCAGTCGCAGCGCCTCCTTCAGCGCGTTCTCGAGCTGCGGCATCTGCCGGGTGTGGGCAAAGGTGTACTCGGGACGTTCGCCGTCGGGGGTGTCGCCGTAGATCTCGTCGAGTTCGTCGTAGACGCGCTTCATGTAATCCGGGTTGCGCAGCAACTCGATCAGCGTCCAGGCCGCGGTGCCCGATGTGGTGTGATGGCCGGCGAACATCATCGAGATGAACATGCCGGTGACCGTGTTCGCGTCGAAGCCGACCTGGACGAGCACGTCCATCAGGTCGCGATCTTCTTTGTCCTGAGTCGGGTTCGCGATGCGCTCGTCCATCACGCCCTGGATGAACTCGACGAGCTCGGCGCGTGCCTCGTCGCGCTTGCGGAAGCTCTCGATGTCGGCGTTGTAGTCGACGTAGGCGATCGGGTCGGTGCCCTTCTCCAGGTCGTGGAAGAGGTGGGCGATGTGGGCGCTGAGACGCTCGCGGAACTTGCGTCCGATAAGGCACGCCGACGAGGTGTACAGCGTCAGTTCGGAGAAGAAGTCGAGCAGGTCGATCTCACCCTCGTCGCCCCACTCGGCGATGATGCGCTCCACCTCGTTGGGGATCGTCACCGCGTGCTGCTTCATGTGGGCGCCCTTGAGGGCCGAGTTGTGGATCGCCTTGGAGCGTTCCTCGGGACTCGCGTCGAAGACGACCCCCTCGCCGAACACCGGCGTCATGAACGGGTAGGCGGCCGCCTGGTCGAGGTCCTCCTCGGGGGCGCGGAAGAACTCCTCGTTCGCCGCGGCCCCGGACACCAACACCACCTCGCGGTCGGCGAGTTGGAACAGGCCGACGTCGCCGCATTCCTCCCGGACGCGCCAGAACAGCGAGATCGGGTCGGTGGCGAGCTCGTCGAGATGTCCGTGTTCGCCCTCGCCCCCGGAAACGCGAGGCGGCTTCTTCAGGCCTGATTCGGTGATCGCGGTCATCGATCGGTCCCCTTGTCCTTCGTCGACTGTGTGTCTTGCTGTGTCTTGCCGGAACTCCGGTCGCGGGAGACGGCCCCTTCGGCCTCCACCTCGACCGCGCGCATGTGGGCGCCGCGCGGCATGGTGACCATGGCCGCGACGGCGAGCGCGATGTGGCGCGGTTCGAGGAAGTTGCCGTGCCGCGCCAGACCGTGCTTGATCCAGTCGTTGAGCATGTCCTCGGTGGTCTTCGGGTCGAGATTCATGCCCATGCCGGTCAAGGTCTGTCCCGGCCGGACCACACCCGCACGCACGCCGGTGCCCTCGAGTTCGAGCTGGATGGTCGAGACCAGTCCGTCGATACCCGACTTCGCGGCCACATAGGCCGACGACCAGGGCCGCGGATGGAGCACGACATCGGAGCCGATGAATACGAAATCACCTCGCGCACGGTCGATCATGCCGCCGATGACCGCACGGTAGATGCGGTAGGCGCCGGTGAGGTGGATGTTGACCTGATCGGCGAAGTGCTCCGGGCTCGTCTCATAGGAGAGTCCGACCGCGAGGTCACCGGCACCGGCGACCACGATCTCGAGTTCACCCAGCGCGGCCTCCGCCTTCGCGACACAGTCGATGACCGACTGTTCGTCGGTCACGTCGAGCGGCACCGCAACCGCTTCGCCACCCGCGGCGATGATCTTGTCGGCCAACTCCTGCAGCTTCTCGACGCGCCGGGCCGCGAGGGCGACCGGATGGCCTGCGGCGGCGAGGTGTTCGGCGGTTGCCGCTCCGATTCCCGACGACGCTCCTGCGACCAGAACCGGTCGACGTTCGGGATGAGGACGAAAAGCCATCAGCGCACCGTCACTTTCACGGGGAGTTCGGCGAAGCCGCGCACGTTGACCGAGTGCACACGGACCGCCCTGTCGATGTCGATGTCGACCGAGCGGATCGACCGGATCACCTCGCCGAGACCGATGTTGGCCTCCAGGCGAGCGAGATGGGCGCCGAGGCAGAAGTGCGCGCCGAGGCCGAAGCTCATCAGCGCCTGCCCGTTGTCGCGACCGATGTCGTACTTGTCGGCGTCCGGACCGAAGACCTCTTCATCGCGGTTCGCCGAGCCGACGAGGAGGAGTACGCGGTCGCCGGCCGGGATCACGTAGTCCCCGTACGGTGCGTCCTCGACCACGCGACGCACGACGATCTGCGTCGAGTTGTCGTAGCGCAGCGTCTCCTCGGTCCACTGCGGGACCGCGAGTTCGGGGTCGGCGAACACCTTGGCGAGCTCGTCGGGATTGCGCCAGCCCCAATACAGGGCGTTGGCAAGCAGTTTGGTGGTCGTCTCGTTGCCCGCGACCACCATCAGCACCATGAAGCCGACGATCTCGTCCTCGGTGAGCTTGATCTTCTCCCCGGTCTCGTCGTCGTCGATCTCGGCCTCGATCAGGGCCGAGACCAGATCCTCGCCGGGATTCTTCCGCCGGTCGGCGATGAGTTCCGAGTAGTACTTGTGCAGTTCGATGTAGGCGTAGATCGCGGCCTCGGGGATGTCGAGGACGCCGTCCTCGCGATGCAGGAGCAGATCGGACTGGTGACGCAGATCCGTACGGTCGGCCTCGGGAACGCCCAGCAGCTCGGAGACCACATCCATCGGCAGGAGCGCGGCGAAGTCGTGGACGTAGTCGAACTCGCCCATGTCGAGGCACTTGCTCCAGTGCTGGTGCGTCAGCGCGGTGATCCGGCCGGTCAGGTCGTTGACACGGCGCGGCGTGAAGCCCTTCGACACGAGCTTGCGGATCCGCATGTGCTTGGGGTCGTCCATCGCGAGGAAGGACATCGACTTGTGCGCGTCGGGCCCGTACGCCGAGGGGTCCATCGACACGCCCCAGCTGTTCGAGAACCGTTGCACATCACGGAATCCCGCGCGGACGTCGGCGTGGTTGGCCAGGGCCCAGAAGTTCATCTCGGCGTTGTAGTAGACCGGCGACTCCCGGCGGAGCCGCGCATAGGTCGGATACGGATCCTCGTGAAAGTCGTAGGCATACGGGTCGAAGGGGAGCGCCCGCTCCATCCCCGGCACCGATGTCGTTTCGGTCATCACTTCTCCATCAGTAGATGTGCTGCGGCGACAAGACGTTCGGATGTCTGCTCATAGGTCATGTGCCCCATGCCGGCGTAGACGAGGCCGCCGGAGTAGATCATCTCCAGGGTGTCGAGCAATGGACCCGGATTCTCCGGGTCTTCCTCGAGCGCGGCCGCCAGACGCCGACGGATGAACGCGCCGATGCGAACGCGCAGATGCTCGACGTCGGGATCGGTTCCCAGCAGCGCAACGGTGACCGCGCCGCCGAGCTGCCCCTCTCCGGCGACGACGAGGGCGACCTCGCGAAGCACCTGGGCGACCCGCTCGGCCGGCGTGGCGGCCGGGTCGGGTTCGGAGACGCCCGCGGACAGCCGACGCCAGAAGACCTCGGCCACCAGGTGGCTCTTCGACGAGAAGTACATGTACGCCGTGGCGGGTGCGACGCCCGCGAGCTTGGCCACCGAACGCACGGTGAGCCCGTCGAATCCCTCGGCGTTCAACACGTCGACCGCCGCGTCGGTGAGTCGCGCGACCGTCTCGGCCTGCTGCTGTGTCAGGCGGCGACGTGTGGATTCCTGGGACACGGGGCTGGACATGTGAGCCACGCTACACTAGGTTTGAACGCGAGTCCAGACACCTGTCCAGATGGAGTTCCAGCTCATGACCCTTCGCCCCGAATCCGCGTCGGACCTGTTGATCGACGGCAAACTCACCCCCGGCAGCGGTGGTGTCTTCGACGTCGTCAACCCGGCGACCGAGGAGGTCATCGGGCAGGCTGCCGAGGCCACCGCCGCCGACATGGACGCCGCGATCGCCGCCGCGCGCACCGCCTTCGACACCACCGACTGGTCGCGGGACCACGCCTTCCGTGCCCGCTGCCTTCGCCAGCTCCGCGACGCCCTGCTCGCCCACACCGACGAGTTCCGGGAGCTGACGATCGCCGAGGTCGGCTGCCCGTCGTTCCTCACCCACGGCCCGCAATTCGAGGGTCCCGTCACCGATCTCGGCTACTTCGCCGATCTCGCCGAGAGTTACGAGTGGACACGCGATCTCGGCACGGCCAAGCCGATGGGCATCAAGAACCATCGCGAGCTGCGGTCGGAAGCGATCGGCGTCGTCGGGGCGATCACCCCGTGGAACTTCCCGCACCAGATCAACTTCGCCAAGATCGGGCCGGCCCTCGCCGCCGGGTGCACCGTCGTCCTCAAACCCGCACCCGACACCCCGTGGTGCGCAGCACTGGTCGGCAAGGTCGTCGCCGAGGAGACCGACTTCCCGCCCGGCGTCCTGAACATCGTCACCTCCACCGACCACCGGCTCGGCGAGCAGCTGTCCACCGATCCCCGCGTCGACCTCGTCTCTTTCACCGGCTCCACCGCGACCGGCAAGAAGGTGATGGCCGCGGCGTCGGAGTCGTTGAAGAAGGTCTTCCTCGAGCTGGGCGGTAAGTCCGCGTTCATCGTGCTCGACGACGCCGACATCGGTTCGGCCTGCGCGATGGCCGCTTTCAACGTCGTCACCCACGCCGGTCAGGGCTGTGCGATCACCACGCGACTCGTGGTCCCGCGCACCAAGCTCGACGAGGCGATCACCGCGACCCGCGACGCATTGGCCGGTCTGCCGGCCGGTGACCCGACGAGTTCGGGCACGATCTGCGGGCCGCTGATCTCCGAGCGCCAGCGTCAACGCGTCGAGTCCTACATCGAGATCGCCAAGCAGGAAGGCGGCACGATCGAGATCGGCGGCGGCCGTCCGGCCGACAAATCCAGGGGCTTCTTCGTCGAACCGACGCTGATCTCCGGACTCGACAACTCGGCACGCGTCGCGCAGGAGGAGATCTTCGGTCCAGTCCTGGTGATCATCGCCCACGACGGCGACGACGACGCGATCCGCATCGCCAACGACTCCCCCTACGGACTGTCGGGCATGGTCTACGGCACCGACGAGAATCGGATCAACAAGGTGGTCAACGGTGTTCGCACCGGCACCATGGGCGTCAACGGCGGCATCTGGTATTCCGCCGACGTCCCGTTCGGCGGCTACAAACAGTCCGGCATCGGTCGCGAGATGGGCGTCGCCGGATTCGAGGAATACCTGGAGACCAAGGCCGTCGCGCGGCCCGCCTGACCCTTCGTGGCTCGCAAGCTCGCACCTCAGGGAGCGAGAAACACTCGCAAGCTCGCACCTCAGGGAGCAATACCAATACAGGAAGCAGGACAATGAGTTCCAAGCGTTTCGAGAACAAGACCATCATCGTGACCGGCGCCGCCGGCGGTATCGGTGAGGCCTACGCACGGGCACTGGCCGCCGAGGGCGCCAACGTCGTGGTCGCCGACCTCGCCGACGAGAAGGGCAAGCAGGTCGCCGCCGACATCGGTGGCCTGTACGTCAGCACCGATGTCGCCGACGAGGAGTCGGCGAAAGCTCTCGCCGCGGCGACTGTCGACGCCTACGGTTCGATCGACGGCCTGGTCAACAACGCTGCGATCTACGGCGGGATGAAGCTCGATTTCCTCATCACCGTGCCGTGGGACTACTACAAGAAGTTCATGAGCGTGAACCTCGACGGTGCGCTCAACGTGACCCGCGCGGTCTACCCGCACATGACCAACGGCGGCGGGGCGATCGTCAACCAGTCCTCCACCGCCGCATGGCTGTACAGCGGCTTCTACGGTCTGGCGAAGGTCGGCGTCAACGGCCTGACCCAGCAGCTCGCGACCGAACTCGGCGGCCAGAACATCCGCGTCAACGCGATCGCCCCCGGCCCCATCGACACCGAGGCCACCCGCACCACCACGCCCAAGGAGATGGTCGCCGACATCGTGAACCGTCTGCCGCTCAAGCGGTTCGGCACGCCGGAAGATCTCGTCGGGATGTGCCTGTTCCTGCTGTCCGAGGAGGCCGGCTGGATCACCGGGCAGATCTTCAACGTGGACGGCGGGCAGGTCATCCGGTCATGACAGAGGAGACCCCGATCCGGCTGGGGTACGTCGGCCTCGGCAACATCGGTGGCCCGATGGCCGGCAGCCTGGCCGCCTGGCCGGGCGGCCTCACGGTGTTCGACCTGTCGGAGGAGGCGATCGCCAAGGTCGTCGACAAGGGTGCGAAGGCGGCCGGTTCGCTCGCCGAACTCGCCTCCGCCGCCGACATCATCGGTATCTGCGTCCTGAACGACGAGCAGGTCCGGTCGGTGGTCACCGGTGCCGACGGACTCCTGTCGACGGCCCGCCCGGGCACCATCATCACCGTCCACTCGACCATCGGCCCGGACACCGCGATCGATCTCGCGAAGCAGTGCGCAGAACGCGATGTCATCCTTCTCGACGCCCCGATCTCCGGCGGCGCGATGGGCGCGGCGTCGGGACGGCTGGCGATCATGGTCGGCGGCCCGCGCGACGCCTACGAGAAGCTGAAGGAGCCCTTCCGGCTCACCTCGGACATGCTCGTGCACGCGGGAGCCGAGGTCGGCGCGGGCACCAAGATGAAGCTCGCCCGCAACCTCCTGCACTTCATCTCGTTCACCGCCACCACCGAAGCCGCGCGACTCGCCGAGGCCGCCGGGCTCGACATCACCAAGCTGGGCAGGGTCGTTCGGCACACCGACGCCATCACCGGCGGTGCCGGCGCCATCATGCTGCGCGAGACCACGGCGACACTCGACGCCGACGATCCGTGGTACGGCATCTTCACCGGCGTTCGTACACTGGGCGAGAAGGACCTGTCGTTAGCACTCGCACTCGCCGACGACCTCGGCGTCGATCTGCCCCTCGGCCAGATCGCACTCCGCGAGCTGGCCCCCGGGCTCGGTGTCCCCCACCTCGAAGGAGAAACCGCATGACCCGCTCCAACATCTCCGACGAAGCACCCGACGAGGTGCGCAAACGCGGCCTCAAGCGGATGTCCGAGGTCTACGGCTGGGAGATGAGCGACGGTCCAGGCGACTACTTCGCCCACACCGCCGACCAGGTGTTCGGCAACGTGTGGGCGCGCGAGGGCCTCTCCGACCGGGATCGGCGACTTTTACTGCTCGGTGCACTCGCGGCGAGCAACAACATCGACGTCGCCGAGATCCAGGCCGGTGCCGCACTCGGCAACGGCGAACTCACGCCCGAGCAGCTCGAGGAGATCAGCCTCTTCCTCTGCTACTACATCGGCTGGCCCCAGGGAACCAAAATGCACTTCATGTTCGGTGAGGTCATCAAGAAGCACCGGAAGCAGAAGTGAACCAGCAGATCACGTTTCGCCCCCTGACCGACGGCAAGGGTTCGTCGCTCCTGAGCGCCTCGCCGGTCCCCGACCTCGTGGCCGCCGGATACACCGACACCGAGTACGCGGCGTCGGGACTGGCCCGGCGGCTCGTCGGCGACGCGGACACGCCACCAGCCGAGTTCACGACGCGGCTCGTCGTCCGACGCCCCGCCGACGCGGCCGCGTTCAACGGCTGCGCCGTCGTGGAGTGGCTGAACGTGAGCAGCGGCAGCGATGCCGCACCGGAGTACTCGTATGTCGCCGCAGAGCTGGTGCGTGCCGGCTATGCCTGGGTGGGAGTGTCGGCGCAGTACGTCGGCATCGAGGGCGGCACCGGATCAGTGGGCGTCGCCACCGGTGAACCCCAGAGCCTCGCCGCCAAGGACCCCGATCGCTACGCAGGCCTGCATCATCCCGGTGATGCGTACTGCTACGACATCTTCCGTTCGATCGGCCTCGCGGTCCGCGGTGACCACTCCGGAGAGAGCCCGACCCCGGACCACCCGCTCGCCGGGCTCACCGTCGGCTCGGTGCTCGCGGTCGGCGAATCCCAGTCTGCGATGGCACTGACCACCTACGTCAATGCGGTTGCCGGAGATGGGGATTTCGACGGGTTCCTCATCCACAGTCGCGCTGCTGCAGGGCTTCCCGCGGGCGAGGTCGGTACCGGGATCGACGTGAGCACCGTGTTCAGCGGCGAACCCACCACGATCCGCACCGATCTCGACGCGCCGGTTCTCGTCGTCCAGACCGAGACCGATGTGCTGACCAACTTCCGCTACCACCTCGTGCGCCAACCGGACACCGGTCGTCTGCGGGCGTGGGAGATCGCCGGCACCTCGCATGCCGACCTGCATCAGATCGGTGACTTCGAGGAATTCCTCGGCTGCCCCGACCCGGTGAACCGCGGTCAGCAGCGCTTCGTGCTGCGCGCCGGCCTCCGCCACCTCCGTGCGTGGGCCGGCGGCGGGAATCCGCCACCCGCCGCCGACCCGTTGCGTCTCCGAGGCGTCACGACTCCCGAGCCCGAGTTCGAGGTCGACGACATCGGCAACGTTCTCGGCGGCGTCCGCACCCCCTGCGTCGACGCACCGACCCAGGTACTGAGCGGCGTTGTCTCCGAACCGATCTCCCGACTCTGTCTGCTGTTCGGGTCGACCCACCCGGTGCCGGAACATCTCCTCGCCGAACGCTACGGCACCCGCGACGAATACGAGAAGCACTACCGCGACGCCGCCGATGCGGCCATCGCCGCAGGATTCGTGCTCGTCGAAGACCGTGACGAACTGATCGCCGACGCGAACCCGGAGTCGGTGCCCGAGTAGCGCGCACCCCGTCACGGGAAACCGACTCAGAACGCCGCGCGCCGGCCTTCCGCCGCCGGGCCGGCGGGGCGGGCGGGTTCGCTGAGGAAACCGTCCGTCGCGTGCCGGATGCCGGTCGAGATGGCGTGACCGACATGGCTTCCGGGGTACCAGTGGATGCGACCGCCCCAGTGTTGGTGGAGTTGCTGTGCCGCCGACACCCAGGTCACGCGGTCGTTGAGAGCGGCGACGACCATCCGGCGATCGGGCGGCGCTATCGGTTGGACCCGCAGCGGGCTGATGACACTTGCGACTTCCCGCACCGACTCGTCGCGCATCAACGATGCGAGGTGCTCACCCTTGGGTCCGCCGCGGGACATGTGGTGGGCCAGCGTCGCGTGCATGTCCAGCATCGGCACCACCGCGAGAACGGTGGCGACGCGCGGGTCCATCGAGGCGACCAGCGCGGCGATCGGCCCACCCAGAGATGTCCCGGCGATGGCGATCTCGGCGGGGTCGTGCTGCTCGATCCAGCTGATCAACGACCGGATCTCGGCGACGGCGCGGATGGTGATGAGCGTGTTCACGAGGGGGTCGAAACCCGGGTAGGACACCTTCGTCACGCGCCGACCACCGTGTGCGGGCAGCACCGGGAAGGCGACGTCGTAGCCGAGCTTCTTGTGCAGGTGGGCCGCCCGGAAGGCGTACAGATCGTCCGGCCGCCCCTGCGCCGCGCCGTGTACCCAGATGAGCCATCGGGTACCGGCCCGGTTCTTGGTCATCACCCGGACCGACGAGATGCCGTCGGCATACGGGTCCAGGGACGCCACCGACGCCGGCAGCTTCGCGTCGACGGAGAAGTCGATGTGCTCGAACGACGTGGTACCGAAGACCTTGCGGTCGCGCGAGAGTATGCGGGGCAGACCCGGATCCCGATGAATCCCAGCGGGTCCGAGGCGTACGAACTCCTCGGCGACGTCGGCGCATCGCGCCACCATGTCCTCGACCGACTCCATCGGCGGAATGTCCCGGATCACGGAGTTGATCGCGATGAACATCTCGTCGATCGCGGTCTCCCCGATCTGCCGCGGTCCGCAGCCGGCCGCCGGGACACCCGTCTCCGGATTTCCCCGTCTCGCGGCCAACGAGCTGCCGACCGCGCGAGGCAGCACGCCCGCGAACAATCCCAGCCGGGCCCGCTCGGTCTCCCAGTCGATCAACTGGCCTCCTGTGCCATGGCGCCGATACCGAGAGCATCGGTCGCCTCGTCGACGGCCTCGACGACCCGGCGGAGAAACCCGGCCGGATCAGGCATGGATTCCGGTGTCGCGATGAGTCCCATGCTGAGCCGTCCGGCGTAACTGTAGGTCGTCAGGTTCACATCCGCGGGCGCAATGGCCAGTGCGAACGAGATCCAGTCGACCACTTCGATGTCACCGATCCAGCGCGTCGTCCGCGGGCCGGGCATGTTGGCGGTGGTGATGTTGTTCATCACCACCGGCATCTGATGGGCGGCCAGCCCGCGGAACAGCGGGCCGAGCCGGCCGGTGTAGGTGGCGAGCTTCTCGGTCAGTTCGAAACCGACCTCCCGACGACACGCGACGGTGGCTCCGCAGCTCTCGCCCGTCGCGACGATCCGTTCCACCGGATCGGCCAGGTCGGAGCGCAGATACGCCATGGCGGCGGCGATCTCGTTGCCGTGCACCCGATTCGACGCGAGGTCCTTGCAGACCCCGAAGATGGTCACGGAGTCACCGGGTTCCTCACCCCGGGCGAGGAGCTCGTTGCGGATCGCTCCGGCGATCACGCCGTGGAGCGCACCGTTCACCGTGGTGCCCGCGGCCAGCGCGATCCGCTGGACGTCTGCGAGTGCGATGTCGGCCGACGCACACACGCGGTCGGCCCCGCTGCGGGCGTTGAAGCTGGTGCGACGCACCGTCAGCGGCTTGGGGATCAGGTCACCGTTGGCCGCCTCGCGTCGCGCCCGCACCGCGCGCCGCCCCGCCGAGACCACGGACGGGAGTCGACGGACCAGGCGCCGCGACTCCGCGCGTGCCGCCTTCGTGAGGGTCCTCGTGTCCTGCTCGAGGGCCTCGGAGATGGGTGCCGGGTGAATCCGCTCGCCGGGTTCGGCGGTGGCCGCCATGAACGTGTTGAGCGCCGCCAGCCCATCGGCCACCGCGTGATGGACGCGGACCACGACAGCCTGACGACCGCCCTCCAGACCGTGGACCAGGGTGAGCCCCCAGAGCGGCCGTTCGCGGTCCAGCTGCCGCACGGCGAGTTCGGACAGCATCGCGTCGAGTTGGGCACGCCCTCCCGGAGCCGCGATCTCCATCTCATCGATGTGACGGGTGACGTCGAAGTCGTTGTCCTGCACCCAGAACGGGCGTGCAGAACATCCGGGAACCCAGCGCACCCGCTGGGTGGCGCGAGGGAACATCCCGAGGTAGCACGGGACCACATCGGCGATCTCGTCGAGTGTGAGCGGACGGCCCCGTCGGGTCGTGTCGAGCACCGCGACCTTCAGCGTGTGCATCGGATTCGACGGGGACTCCATATTGAGCATCAGTGCATCCGGACCGGTCATGCGCTCGGCGTCGTGCGGGGTGGCGTCGGTGCCGGCCAACAGCTCGGTGACGCGGAGTGTGTTACGTGCGTTCATCGTTCAGCTCACCTTTCGTTCCGGGGTGGCGGACTGCAGGTCGCGCTTGAGGATCTTGCCGGTGGCGTTGCGGGGCAGCTCGTCGAGGAAGTGGACGTCGCGGGGGACCTTGAACCCGGCCAGCTGTTCCTTGACGTGCTGCCGGATCTGGTCGGCGCCGATGAGGGTCTGCGGGGCGCGCACCACATAGGCGGCCAGGCGCTGACCGAACTTCTCGTCGTCGACGCCGATCACCACGACCTCGTGGACCTCGTCGAGGACTCCGATGACCTGCTCGACCTCGAGTGGGTAGACGTTTTCGCCACCGGACACGATCATCTCGTCGTCGCGGCCGACGACGAACAGGCGGCCGTTCTCGTCGATCCGTCCGACGTCGCCGGACACCATGTGCCCGTCGCTGAACGCCTTGGTGTCGGCGGTGGTGTAGCCGTCGAAACCGGAGTTGTTGGCGACCACGATGCGGCCGATCTCGCCGGTCGGCAGTTCGCGGTCGTCGTCGTCGAGGATGCGGACGCTGGTGCCCGTCAGCGGTCGTCCTGCGGTGTCCGGGGCGACGCGCAGGTCCTCAGGTGTGGCGGTACTGATCAGTCCGGCCTCGGTGGCGTTGTAGCTGTTGTAGACGACGTCGCCGAAACGGTCGAGGAAGGCGACCAGGGCGTCGGTGCGCATCCGTGAACCGCTCGCGGTGGCGAACCGCAGACTCGGCATCGGATGGGTGT
Source organism: Gordonia sp. CNJ-863 (assembly GCF_001942325.1). Lineage (NCBI taxonomy): Bacteria > Bacillati > Actinomycetota > Actinomycetes > Mycobacteriales > Gordoniaceae > Gordonia > Gordonia sp. CNJ-863. The sequence continues at coordinate 105,791 of NZ_MKKG01000077.1, read as the reverse complement.
CGAGGACCTCGTCGGGGAGATCCATGATGCGTTCGAGCATCACCGGCACGACGGCGAGTCCGGTCGCCTCGTGCTCGCGGACGAGGTCGAGGGTGGCCTCCGGGTCGAAGCGCCGACGCATGATCATCGTGCACGTCATGGTCGCCGAGATGGCCACCTGCCCGAAGCCCCAGGCATGGAAGATCGGTGCGGCGATGACCGTGGATTCGCCTGCGCGCCAAGGGATGCGGTCGAGCATCGCGGCCAGCGAGGCGATGTCTGTGCTGCCACCCCGGCGTGCACCCTTGGGGGCGCCGGTGGTACCCGAGGTCAGCAGCACGATGCGGCCGGCACGCTCGGGGCGAGCGGGGCGTCGGCCGAGGTTCGCGTCGATGAGCGAGTAGGTCGTGTCTCCGGACACCGGACTGGTCTCGGTCCAGGCGTGGACGCGACGGAGCTCCGGAAGACGGTCTGCCGCAGGGGCGATGACCGCCTCGAACTCGTCGTCGGCGATCAGGACGTCGGCGCCCTCGCGTTCGAGGACGTCGGCGAGCTGCGGTCCGGCGAAACCGGTGTTGAGCAGCACCGCGTCGGCGCCGAGACGCGATGTCGCGGCAAGGGACTCGATGAGGCCGCGGTGGTTGCGGCAGAGGATGGCGACGGTGTTCACCGAAGCGCCGGGGAGCTCGCGCAGTCCGACGGCCAGTGCGTCGCAGCGGGCGTCGAGCTCTCCCCACGTCAGCTCACCCGCCTCATCGACGAGGGCGAGCCCCTTCGGGGCGCGAGCTGCGGCGAGACCGATGCCGCTGACCGGGGAGGCGCCGCCGTGGCGACGCAGGTTGAGACCCATCCGGATGTACCGGTCGAGTCGCAGTGAGCCGAGGAAGCCACTGCGGATGAGGGTGCGAACGAGCCACGTGTAGGTGGTGACGCGATCGCGGAGCTGGTTGATCATCGTCGATCTCCTTTGTTGTGGTCAGCCGAGAACCGGGAACCGGCGCTCGCGGGCGAGCCCGTCGAGGGCGTGCTGCATGCGCTTGCGGATCATCTGGTCCACCTCGTCGTGGTCGGGATTCGTCCCGAACTCGGCGGTGATGTCGATGGGGTCGAGGACCTCGGTGACGAGCTTCGAGGGCAACGGGATGTTGGGCGGGAAATGAGCGGTGAGCCCGAACGGGAAGCCGAAGGCGAATGGCGCACTGTCGATGCGCAGCAGCTTGTCCAGCTTGAGCAGTTTGGCGAGGGCGTCACCGCGGTTGAGGAAGAGCTGGGTCTCCTGGCCGCCGATGGTGACGATGGGGACGATCGGGACGCCCGCCTCGAGGGCCGTGCGGATGTAGCCGGTGCGACCGTGGAAGTCGATGGTCGCGGACTCGCTGGTGGGACGCAGCACCTCCCACTCACCGCCGGGGAACACGATGGTCGCGGCGCCCGCCTCGAGCGCGGCGACGGCGTTCTTGGGATGGGCCGGCAGGAAGCCGAACTTGCCGAAGACGTCCTTGCCCGCGCCGGTGAAGATCAGGTCGTGCGCGAGCGTGTACAGCGGCCGTTCGGCTCCGAACTCGTCGGCGAAGGCCACGCTGATCACCGGGACGTCGAAGGCCATCAGGCCACCGGAATGGTTGGAGACCAGCAGGACACCCCCGTCGGGGACCTTGTCCATGCCACGGACCTCGGACCGGAAGTACTTCTTGGCCACGAGTCTCAGGACGGGCAGGACCCGCTTGACCCAGGTCTCGTCGCGGGCGGTGAGGTCGAAGGTGCCGGCGCTCATCGTCGTAACTCCTGTGGTTGTGTCTCCGGGTGGCGGATCACCGCTCCTGACGTGTCACCTCGGGCTGGATGACCTGGTGGTCGATGTCCGCGAAAGCGGAAAACTAGAACACGTTCTAGTGTTGAATTAGAACACGTTCTAGTGCACGTCGCCAGTCGGCGTTACCTATGCCACACCTACTGATGGGTAGCCATATGCAGTTCATCCTCGAGGACATCGCCGAAGCCGAGGTCGAGCGCCGTCGCGGGGTCTACACACCCCTGACCGACACCGTCCGCGACCTGGTCGACGCGGTGATCAGGACCGAAGTCGGTGAGGACGCCCTCGCCGTCGCCCAGCGGAGGATCGCCGAGATCGTCGCCGATCTGCGGTCAGAGCAGATGGACGGGCCGTACGGGGTGCGGCACACGCGCGAGAACACCGGTATGGCCTGGGGAAACGCGGTCATCGGGGTACGCAACGCCCTCGCGCCGCCGCTGAACGTCGAACATGTCGACGACGGGGTGCGCTGTGAGTTCACCCTGGGCGCGGCCTACGAGGGCCCGCCGGGATGTGTGCACGGCGGTGTCTGCGCGATGCTTCTGGACCACCTCCTCGGCAACGCCGCCAGCTACGAGAGCGCCTGCTACACCGGGACCATCACCATCCGCTACCTCCGTCCGACCCGGCTGGGCGCGCTGACCGCGCGGGCCTGGGTCACCGAGCAGACCGGCCGCAAACGCATCGCGCGCGGCACCATCTCCGACGCCGAGGGTGTGACCTGTGAGGCCGAGGGCGTCTTCATCGTGCCGCGATCGGCGCTCGACGCCCCGCCGGTGCGCTGGTCGGCGGGCTGAGGCCATGAGGGCGGCGGTCACCTCGGCGGACGGATTCGAGATCGTGGAACTCCCCGATCCGACGCCCGGCCCCGGCGAACTCGTGCTCCGGGTCGCCGCGAACGGCATCTGCGGCTCCGATCTGTCGACCGCACCGTTCCTGCCCGCCGGCACCGTGATGGGTCACGAGTTCGCGGGTGAGGTCGCAGCGGTCGGCCCCGACGCGGCGCCGGGGTTCCGCGTCGGTGACCAGGTCGCGTCGATGCCTGTCCGAGGCTGCCACCGGTGTCGCGCCTGTCTGACCGGCGACGTCGCGCGGTGCCCGTCCGCGCGCACGCTCGGACTGGGTGTGTTGCCGGGCGCCTTGGCCGAGTACGTCGTCGTCGGTGCCGCCGAGAGCGTGCGCATCGACGGCATCGACCCGGTCGAAGGCGCACTGGTCGAACCCCTCGCGGTCGGCCTGCACGCCGTGACGCGCGCTGCGGTCGAATCCGGCGACCGCGTCCTCGTCCTCGGTGCCGGTCCGGTGGGGACAGCTGTGCTGCACTGGTTGTCGCGCGGGACCGCGGGCGAGGTCATCTGTTCCGACCCCTCCCCCGGTCGTCGCGCCGCGGCACTCGATGCCGGCGCGTCCGAGGTCCACACACCGGAGTCGGTGATCGAGCAGATCCGGGACGGATTCGACGTGGTGATCGAATGCGTCGGCAAACCCGGGATGATCGCCGCGGCTCTCGACGCGGTGAGCACGCACGGACGAATCGTCGTCGCCGGCGTGTGCCTGAGCGACGACCACTTCATGCCCGTCGCCGGTATCGTCAAGGAGGCGTCGATGGACTTCGTCTCCTACTACACGAAGGCCGAGTTCGACACCGCTGCCGGTGAACTGAACCGCGGCGCGGTGGGGTCGTCGACACTGGTCAGCGAGATCGTCGGGCTCGATGCGGTGCATCGTGTGTTCACCGAACTGTCGGCGCCCAACGACCATCGGAAGGTGCTGATCTCCCCCGCCGTCGGCTGACCGGCCGCCGTGCCCCAGGCCCGACGCCGGGCGTACCGTCGTACAGGTGAACAGTGCCGTTCCGGAGTCCCCAGTGCCGTTCAGTTCCCACGAGGCGGATCGCGTGCGCGCGGTCTGGCAGGACCTCGACCTCCCGGGCATCGTCGACGTCCACACGCATTTCATGCCACGTCCGGTGATGGACAAGGTGTGGGCCTACTTCGACTCCGCGGGCCCGCTCGTCGGACGCGAGTGGCCCATCACCTACCGCGCCGACGAAGACGTCCGGGTGTCGACACTGCGCGATTTCGGGATCCGCGCCTACTCGTCGCTCGTCTACCCACACAAGCCCGACATGGCGGAGTGGCTCAATGGCTGGGCCAACGATTTCGCCGCCCACCACGAGGACTGTCTGCACACCGCGACCTTCTACCCGGAGGAATCGGCCACCGCGTACGTATCCCGTGCCATCCAGGCCGGGACACGGGTGTTCAAGTCCCACATCCAGGTCGGCGACTACTCCCCCATGGATTCGCTGCTCGACGGCGTGTGGTCGCAGATCGCCGACACGCAGGTGCCGGTGATCATCCACTGCGGTTCGGGTCCCGCACCCGGAAACCACACCGGACCGGAACCGATTCGCGCTCTGCTGCACCGGTTCCCGTCGCTGCCGCTGATCATTGCGCACATGGGCATGCCCGAGTACGAGCCCTTCCTGGACTTCGCACTCGAATACCCGAACGTCCACCTCGACACCACGATGGCGTTCACCGACTTCGCCGAGGAGAACGCCCCGTTCCCCGCCGATCTGCGGTCACGCCTCGCCGACGCCGGGGACAAGATCCTCTTCGGTAGCGATTTCCCCAACATCCCCTACGGCTACACGCATGCCCTCGAGGTGATCACCGGCCTCGGCATGGACGACGACTGGTTGCGCAATGTGTTCTACCGCAACGGGGCTCGGTTGTTCGCGATCGAGCAGCACTGAACCGCAGACATGCGCTCCCCTGCGCCGATGCCGACCGCGTGTTAGAACACGTAGCGGGGTTTCATTCACTCGTACGATTTGTCCGAGTCTTGTCCCGGCAACCACGTAAAGTGCAACCGATCGGATTCCAGCCAGCGGCTCCGGGCCAGTTTCACCGCAATTGAAGAGGTCGATGATGACACGCGAACTGGCCCGCACCGGCCTCCCGATCATCTACAACCCGGGAGAGATGCATTCCTCGGCGAGGTCCGAGACCACGCGTGCCCCGAAGGCGTCGGAAACCACCGCCGCGGCGATCGTCTCCGACATCGTCAGTCTCGGCCTACGACGGGGCGACCGACTCCCTGCCGAGAGCGACATGCTCGCCAACTACTCGGTGAGCCGCGAGACGCTGCGTGAGGCGTTGCGCATCCTCGAGGTCCAGGGTCTGATCACGCTCAAGCGCGGTCCGGGTGGAGGCCCGTTCGTGAGCGCGCTCAATGCGTCCTACCTCGCGCGCACCGCGACCCTGTACTTCCACCTCGCCGGCGCGACGTACGACGAGGTCTTCGACACCTGGAAGATCCTCGAGCCGCAGCTGTCGGCCAAGGTCGCCCGGCTGGAGGACCGCAGATTGAAGGAGGCGGCCTTCGCGCGGTTCCTCGATTACGATGTCGAGGAGCATGAGGAGAGCGAGATCTTCAGCGACCTCAACAACTTTCACGCAGTGATCGCCGAACTCAGCGGCAACCGGGTGCTCACCCTGCTGACCCAAGCCATCGACCACATCGTCGTCGAACACGTGCTCGGAACGGGCCGCGACACCATCCCCGAGGACGACGCGATGAGCCACGACCACGCCGACATCGCCAAGGCGATCATCGCAGGCCGGCCGCGCAAGGCCGAGACGCTGATGCACGACCACATCAGCGAGGTCGTCGAACGGTTCCGGGAACGTCACCCGGAACGGTCCGACGAACTCGTCCAGTGGATGTGAGGTCTCAGAGCACCTGAGACAGAAAGGTGCGCAGGCGGTCCGACTTGGCGTCGTCGAAGACCTGCCCGGGTTCACCGGTCTCCACCACGGCGCCGTGGTCCATGAACAGGACGTTGTCACTCACGTTGCGCGCGAAGCCCATCTCGTGGGTGACGACGACCATCGTCATCCCCTCGGAGGCGAGGTCGGCCATGAGCGCGAGCACGCCCTTGACGAGCTCGGGGTCGAGGGCCGACGTCGCCTCGTCGAAGAACATGACCTCCGGCGTCATGGCGAGCGCCCGTGCGATGGCCACGCGCTGCTGCTGACCGCCCGACAGGCGCGCCGGCCGAACGTCGGCCTTCTGGGTCAGCCCGACGATCTCCAGCTGCTTCAGCGCGACCTCGCGGGCCTCGTCCTTGCTGAGCCCCTTGAGTTTCCGGGGGCCGAGCGCAACGTTCTCGACGACCGTCTTGTGCGGGAAGAGGTTGAAGTGCTGGAACACCATGCCGATTCGGCGGCGCAGCTCATCCGGGTTGTCCTCGAGGACGGACCGGCCGTCGAGCAGGATGTCTCCCTGGTCGGGCTCGTGCAGGCGGTTGAGCACCCGCAGCAGCGTCGACTTGCCCGACCCCGACGGTCCGATGACGGTCGTCGTCGTCCCGGCGTCGACCTGGATGTCGACGCCGCGCAGCACATGGTGCTTCGCGAACGACAGGTGTAGGTCGGTGCCGGTCAGCGACACCGCTTTTCGTGTGGTGGTGGTGGCAGGCATGGCCTATCCCTTCTCGACGGCGGTGACGGGCAACGGGTCATCGTGGACATCTGCGGGCCTGCCGGTACGGAGGCGACGGTCGATGTAGTTGACCAGGTGCGTCAGCGGGATCGTCAGGATGAGATACATGATGCCCGCGGCGACCAGCGGCGACAGGTTTCCGGTCTGCGCGTTGAGGTCTCGGCCGACGGCGAACAGTTCGCGCTGGCTGGCGAGCAGTCCGAGGAAGTAGACCAGGGAGCTGTCCTTGATGAGGCTGATGAACTGGTTCATCAGGGCCGGCAACACACGTCGCACACCCTGCGGTACCACCACCAATCGCATCGACTGCCGATAGCTGAAGCCGATCGCCCGGGACGCCTCGAGCTGACCGTCGTCGACGCTCTGGATGCCGGATCGGAAAATCTCGCCGATGTAGGCCGCCGCGAGGAGCGCCAGGGCGACCGCGCCGAGCCAGTACGGGTTGTTACCGGTGATCCCCTTGACCACCGGCCCGACGCCAAGGCCGACGATCAGGATGACGACCACCGCCGGCAGGCCGCGGAAGATGTCGGTGTACACCCGTGCGGGCCAGCGTAACCAGCGGGAACGGGAGATGCCGCAGATCGCCAGGATCATGCCCAGGATGGTGCCGAGCACACCGGACACGACCGAGAGGATCAGCGTGTTCACCAGACCGGTCTTGATCAGTTCCGGGAAGGACTTCTCGTACAGGTCCCAGTTGAAGAAGGTGTCACCGAGCTGCTGGAGCGTGCTCTTCGGCTTGGTGGCCTCGGTCGGGCCGGCCTTCTCGGCGTTCTCCGCGGCGATCGCGGCGATGTCGGAGAGTTCGGGTGCCGGCGCGGCCTTGCTGCCCGGCTTCCAGCCCGCCGGCAGTTCTCGCGGCACCCAGTCCTCGTACAGCTTCGCGTAGGTGCCGTCGGCGATGATGGCGTCGAGTCCGGAGTTCAACGCCTCGACGAGATTGGGCTTGTTCTTGCCGACCGCCCACGCGACGAAGTTGTTGACGCTGAAGGTGTTCTCGACGATCGCGGTGCCGTCACCCTCGCGGACAGCTCCTTCCGCCTGCTGCGACGGCGCGACCCACGCGTCGACCTGACCGCTCTTGAGGTTCGCGTAAGCCGTTGCATAGTCCGGGAACTTGACCGGGTCGAGGCCGAGGGTGTTGATCACGTAGTCGTCCTGCACGGTGCCCTGTACGACGGCGATACGCGTGGAGTCCGACAGGTCGCCGAATCCCTTGATCGAACCGCCCTCGGGCGCGACGAGCGAGAAGTAGCCGAAGTCGTAGCCGTTGGTGAAGTCGACGGTCTTACGACGGTCGTCGGTGGTGGTGATCGACGACGACCCGACGTCGAACCGGTTGTTGGCGACCTGCGAGAGCAGACCCGCGAACTCGGTGCCGTTGAACTCGATCTGCAGACCCAGCTTCGCGGCGACGGCCTTCAGGAGTTCGTTGTCGAAGCCGGTGAAGTCTCCGGCGCTGTTCACGCAGATGCTGGGCCCGGCGTCGGAGAGGGTGCCGACGGAGAGCTTTCCCGGCGCGAGCAACTCGAGCGCATTCAGGTCGAGCTGGTCGATCTGCGTGGTGTTCGGGGTGGTGTATTTGTCCTCCCCGCCCTGTTCCGCCGCGGCCAGATTGACCGGCGCGGCCGACGCGGACGCGAGCCCGGCCGGCGCACAGCTGTCGTCAGGTGCGGCCTGCGCGCGGGGCGCAGGTCCGCCGAGGATGGCCAGCATGCCGACGATGGCGGCGGTCAGCGCGAGTGCGAGGAGGCGAACCACGCGCGGAGCGGCTTGATGAGCGCGGTGAGATCGGTGGTTGGACACCACTCGGACCCTAGCCCGACCCCGCGGTCACGTCCCAAATTTTTGCTCACCGGTGAGCCTAACCCCGGTGAGCTGGGGTTATTTTGAATCGCCAGGTTTGGCGGCGGCACGGATCAGCGATATGTATCGCTCAGCGAAACCTATTGCTGACTGACCCGCTACGGGTTCGGGCGTCTCAGACTCCAGCGCCCGACCAGCCCGGGAACGACGGGCCTGGAGATGTCAGGTCGCCCATGTCACCGCAAATACTCGGGTCGGGCATCGGTTCCCTCCCCCACTCGTCGGGACCCGACGGCGGCGCCCACGAATCCGTGTACTCCGAGACCCACCAATCTCCGAATACGTCATACCCGGGAAACAGCTTGGGACCGGGCCGGCTTTCAGGCGGCGACTCGCCCTCGCGATGAAACGTCAAGCGCTCGACCGCCACAAACCTGTCGCGGGCATCAGGGACATCCTGCGAATCGAAGTAGGGCGGAAAGGCCGCTTCATCGGTACTCACCTGCCCGGTTGTGCACACAAGCGCGACAGCAGAGTTGTCGCCGATGTCACGGATATTGGCAATCTTATAGATCTCATCCACCGTCTGGTAGTCGTTGCTGCCCAGAGGCGGCATCCAATCCTTCCGGCTGGGAATCGCATCTTTGATGCCTGGAAACTCACCCTCAACATCCCAATCGAAGAGCAGAAGGGTTTCTCCTTCGATGACCCCTCGAATGAACGTCCCAGTCGGTGATGACAGGTCAACAGCCCCGTCCTCACGCCAGCGCATTCTCCACTGCAGACGGTCTGCTGCCCGGGCTTCCGAGGGGGACATAGATCGGACCGAACTGGACGCGGTATTGCCCGAAGATCCCGGGGGTGGAGATATACCGATGTCACTGCAGGAAGTCACAAGCCCAAGGCACAGAAATGCAACTGCGACAACGTCAGCGCGGCGCACGGTCCACTACCTCCATGGACTGGTCGGAATCGTTAATGGTCGGATCTTCGAGTGATTCACCGAAGTGGTCGTTGTATTCGAAACGAATACTCTCCGCGCCGATTTCCTTCGAGAATCTCGTGAATTCTCGGCCGTTGGCCTGAACCACTTCCAGGTCAAGAGACCCGCCTGGCTTCACAAATGTTATCTGAGCACCGTCGCGCGCAGTCCACACCTTACCCCAGAGGTCGGGTCGATCCTCGAGATAGCCGGACGTCACATGAACAACCCGATCATGCCCGGCCGTCATCTTGTCGAGGCCGGTCCCTAGATTCTCAAGCTCTGTCTTCCATGCAGATTCGTTGTCCTGCGGATCAGCGGTCGGCAACGCAACCTCATCCATCTTCACGAGTGGCACGGCCATGCCGGCGACCTCGGAGAGCCCAGGGATCTTCAACCCACCAGCGGCCAAAAGCCCTCCGGCCGAGTCGATCAAGAAGGACTTCTCGTTGTACTCCCGCAATCTCTCCCAGTGGTCGTTGTCGGCGAGGGTTGAGAGCGCGTTGGTCAAGCCGTCGTCCATTGACCTGTGTATTTTGGCAGCGGCAGTGGCGAGCTCCGAGTTTTCCGGGTCGCTGCCGTACTCGTGCGCGAGGAAATTCTCCCATTGCACGGCTGCGCTCAACGCAACTCGACCCGCACCGGGATCCGTGGAGAGCACCCCGATGAGTTTTGAGAACTCCACCGTGTCTTCGAGCGGACCGGCTGTGTGGTTGACCAAGACCCCATCCGGAGCACCGGCGAAGTTACCGAAATACGGCGCGAGGTTCTTGGCAAGTACCTGCGACAGCAGAGCATTCCGGTCACCGAAGGTTTCGTACTTGTTATTTCCTGTTGAGTCTCGTTCGACGACCAAGGAATCGAGTTCGTTCTCGTGATCGATCAGAATGCGCGCCAATGCATTGGCGGCCCTACCACCGAGCTGCCCTTCGTAGCCCTCGGATGGTGCCGCCGCCCCGATCCAATCGAAAAGATCTCTACCGCCAGACAAATCGCCTTCGGCACCGAGTTTCACACCGTCGACAGACCACCGTTCAGAAAGAATGTTCAGCACGTGCGCATCGGCGTCGTATCTATGCCCCTCGGCAACCGTCACGCCCATCCGTTCCCCGGTCAGGAAATCGGTGACAGCTTGCCGGTCGTGACTCGAGTTGGTGAGCATCGAGCTCGCGAGCTTTCGCACGTCCTCGACGCGCTGATTTTCGTCGTACAGACCAAAGAGCTTATCTTCGTCGTCCGGAAGAGCTCCAGCGATTTCAGATGCCTGCTTGAGCATTCCTCGATCGACGTCAGTGCCCAACTGCAGACCACGGTCGGTACGGTCACTCAAGATCGTGTTCAGAGCCTTGAAGTCATCGAGACGCGGAACCCCTGCGAAGGAGTACGGGTATCCCGTCGACATACCTGCGGTCGTCCGCTTGATCGGATTCTCGCGAAGCAGTGACACAACCGAGTCAGGCAAGCGGTCAAGGCCGCCGGTTGAGCCCGCTTTCGTGTGTACGTTGGGAGACGACATGATGCGGAAGGCGTCTCCGAGCAGGCCTGGCGCAGCGTTATGAACCTTGAGAAGCTCGTCCATGTTCGCTGTCTTGAGCTCGGTCATGATGCTGCTGAGGTAGTTGTACTGCCCCTGGGGGATCTCCGTGGCCTGCCCACCTCGGAGCGCTTCGAGCTGCTCGGGACTCAAGGATGTCGCTTGCCTCAGTCGCTCTCGGGCCACCGGCGACAATTTGCCATCCTTGAGCGCCTTCAGGTCTAGCTCGGACTGACGAACACTGAGTCCCGCTGTGACGGGCGCGAGCGTTCTGATGAGTTCCTCTGCTTCACTGATCGCGCGCTTCGTGTCGACGTCAGCAGTGTGCAACTCCTGCGCAAGCCTCTGGAGTCGGATGGTCTCGTTGGTTGCTTCTTCGCCGCGGATGCGACGAGCTTCGGCTATCTCAGACAGTGCCGTGGAGTCACCCTCGTTGCGCTTCTCTTCGGATGCGTGGTCTCTCAGGTCACGGACGGTCCAATCCTCAGAGACGGAGAACTGGTCGTTCTCGAGATTGGTAGCTGACGTATTAAGGTTCTCGACCATCGGGGCCATTCGACTGCCCCCCGACTTGAACGCTTCGCCGAGTTCCTCGACAGCGTCCGCGACACGGGTCATCTGCGTTTTCTCCCAGTCGGCGAGGGTCACCGCCCCGTCACGAGCGGCCCCCTTCCAATCGAGGCCAGTTACCTTCGCATGGAGTTCCCCGGCTTTTCTCTCGATTGCGGTCGACACCGGTACCAAGGCGGACGCCGCATGAGCGAGAACCTCGGGGTGCGCATCGCGAACAACACTGCGTGTCTTTGCCGCCATCACTCAGGACGCTGGTTGAGATTGCCAAGCGGCTCTAGTAGTCGAGCGGCAACGTAGTCGACATTGACCATCACGCTCGAGGCGGACTTCAGCGCATCGCCAAACTGTTCGTGTCGGCCTGCAATCGTCGTCAGCGCCTGCTTCACTGACGCATCGACGCTGCCAGTGGCTGATGCAGTCTCAAAGCCAACCAGTGAATTTCGGATCGCTCCGAAAGTCGGCGATTCAATCCCCCGAATCGACGTACCGTACGAATGCAAGTGCGTCGCCGCGTCAGCGAGACTGCCCGGGTTCACCTCTACAGGCTTCGGTGTCACTCTTCCCCCACCCAATCTGATGACCACCATGCGCGCAGCCACGATCAGCATCAAACATCCTCGCGATCCTAACCGCTCACGGATGGGGATGCTGTCAGGTACTCCACAGGTAGAGCAGAACGCAGTCAGCAATAGGTATCGCTGAGCGATACCTATTGCTGAACCGGGTGCCTATCCCCGCGCGGCGATCCGCGCTTGTACCTCGGGGCGTCGAAGCGGGGGAACCGTCTTCGGCGGTTGACGACGCTCGGGCAGGGCGTCGAGCAGGGTGCGGGTCGCTGCGGTGACGGCGACGACCGCGGCCTCGAAGGCCTCGGCGTTGGCCGGCGACGGGTGCCGAACACCGCTCACCTTGCGGACGTATTGCCGCGCGGCTGCCTCGACCTCGTCGGCCGTGGCGGGCGGTTCCAGTCCGCGGAGTTCGGTGATGTTGCGGCGCATGGCGGTTCCCTTCGCAGGTGGCTGTCTCCTGCGATCGTCGCCGGCCGAGCCGATGTCCTCAGTCGCCGATCTTCACGACCGCCTTACCCAGAATCCGCCCCTCGGCGAGATCGGTCAACGCCTCGGGCAGCTGATCCAGCGAGTAGGTGACGTTGACCTGCGGGGTCATGCCGTCGGCGATCATCTGGCTCAGCTCCTCGTGCAGCTTCGCGGGGAGATTCAGCTCGGGATGGGTGCGCACGTACTCGCCCCAGGCCGCGCCGACGACCGCGATGTTGCGGAAGAGAACGCGGTTGAGCTTGACCGTCGGGATCCCGCCCGCCGCGAAGCCGACGACCACGTAGCGACCGTCCGGCGCGACCTGGCGCAGCGCCTCGTCGAAGACCTCACCTCCGGACGGATCGATCATGACGTCGACACCCTTGGGCGCGACCTCCCGGAGCATGTCGCCCCAGCCCTCCTCGAGCTGCACGATCTCGTCGGCGCCGGCGCTGCGAAGCAGTTCCTCGGCACCCTTGCGGTGGACGATGGCCACGACCTTCGCACCCATGGCCTTGGCGACCATGATCGACGCGGTGCCGACACCGCCGGCGGCACCCAGCACACCGACGACCTCACCCGGCTGGGTGTGTGCGCGGGTCTTCAGCGCGAACAGCGCGGTCTGATAATTGATGCCCATCGCAGAGCCCTGCTCGAAGCTGAGCCCCTCGGGCAGCGGCAGCAGCTGTTCCGGCGCGGCCGCCACCTGCTCGGCGAAACCGCCGACGATCGAGGCGACGAGGACCTTGTCCCCCACCTTCACCGACGATCCCTCGGGTGCCGACCGCACCACGCCCGCGACCTCGGTACCCGGGGTGAACGGGGTCGGCACGCGGAGCTGGTACTTGCCCTGGCTCATCAGGAGGTCCGGGAAACACACTCCACAGGACTTGACGTCGACGACGACCTGGCCGTCGGCGGGAGTGGGGTCGGGGACCTCGGTCAATTCGAGTCCGGAAGGGCCTGTCTCTGCACTGAGTACCTGAGCTTTCATAACGGTCACCCTACGCGGCGCCCCTCACACACCCGATAGGATCTGTGCCATGTCACAGTCCACGGCACCGTCGCCGAACGCACCGTCCCCCGAACGTCGCAAAGTCGCCGACGAGGCGCCCGGCTTCATGCCGCTCGACGAGGCCCAGACGCTGTTCGAGATCGCCGGAGAGTATCTGTCCCAACCAGATTCGACGAAGGTCGGCGTGGAGATCGGCACCTACTGCGGAAAGTCCACGGTGTTCCTGGGTTCCGCCGCCGAGGCGAACGACGCCGTCCTCGTCACCGTCGACCACCACCGCGGCTCCGAGGAGCACCAACCCGGCTGGGAGTACCACGACGAATCGCTGGTCGACCCACACACCGGCACGCTCGACACCTCGGCACGTTTCCGCCGCACCATGTTCGACGCCGGACTCGAGAAGACCGTCGTCGGACTCCTCGCACCGTCGAAAGTCGCCGCCCGCATCTGGGGCAAGCCTGCCGACTTCGTGTTCATCGACGGCGGCCACAGCATGGAAGCCGCCCAGAACGACCTCGACGGCTGGGCTCCGTGGGTGCGCATCGGCGGCGCCCTGCTGATCCACGACGTCTTCCCCGACCCCGCCGACGGCGGACGTCCGCCCTACGAGATCTATTGCCAGGCTTTGGAAACCGGCCAGTTCACCGAGGTCCGGGCGGAAGGATCGCTGCGCGTGCTCCGACGCGACTCGGGTGAGGTCGGAGCGCCGCTGCAGGCCTGACCCTGCACCGAAAGGCGTTGGCGCCCTATGCCTGCTCCAACATCGCGCGCGCTTTCCCGAGGACGTCGGGATACCGCTTGAGGTGTGCGCCGCCGTTCACGTCGAACGCTGCTCCGGTGATCCATCGCGCCTTGTCGGAGGCGAGAAAGACGATGGTGTCGGCGATCTCGGCGGGTTCGCCGCTGCGTCCGAGCGGTGTGTTCTCGATGTACTCCTCGGTGAGACCCGGCACGAATCCGATGCCCTCGGTCAGCGGCGTCGACACCAGACCCGGCGATACGGCGTTGACCCGTATCCCCCGTTCCGCCAACTCCAGGGCCGCGACCTCGACGAGCATCAGCACACCCGCCTTCGACGCGCAGTACGAACCCATCCCGCACCCGGCTGCCGACCGTTGAGCGACGCGATGCAGGTGATCGAACCGCCGTCGGCGATCCGTCGGCCGGCGTGTTTGATCACCAGGAACGTGCCCGTGAGGCAGACGTCGACGGTGTGACGCCAGGCATTCAACTCGAGTTCGGTCAGGGCTCCCGGATCAGACAGTCCGGCGCAGTTCACCACCGTGTCGAACTCTCCGACCGCGTCGAACGCCGCGACCACCGAATCCTCGTCGGTGACGTCGAGCCGCAGTGCGCGGACGGTGCCGAGACGCTCGGCCGCAACCTTTTCGGCACGCTCGGCGTCGACATCGGCGACGACGACCTCCACTCCCCCGGCCGTCAGCGCATCGACCGTCGCGAGCCCGATTCCCGACGCTCCCCCGATGACGATCGCGCGCTTCACCGGGCGGTCACCGTCTCGACCGCGAGCTTGCGGGTGAGGAACGCGATCGCGTGGCCCACACACGGTTCGAACCAGTCGTTGCCCGCGAAGACGTCGAAGTGATCACACGGGTAGTGCCGGACCTCGGCGCGTGCCTTGAACGCCGCCTTCGCCGCGGCGTGAGGAGGCGCGGCCGAGTCGTAGTCGGCGATCTGCACGAGCACCGGCGCGTCGAGCTCGTGGACATGCTTGTCGGCACGGAAACCGCCGATCTCCAGACCCACCGACGCATCGACCTCGTTGCGCCAGGACGGTCCGGCGATCGCCAGGTAGCTCTCGAGGAACCCCGGCGCTGTCAGTGCCGCATCACGGTCCCCCGGCTTGCCGACGACGCGCATCATCTTCGGGCCGCGCCCCAGCTTCGCCGACAGCGCACTCGCCACCGCGGTCGCGGTGGATCGGGCGATCGCCGCACCCCCGACCTGGTCGTAGGCGACGCGACCGGCCGCGAGCCCGTTGACGAGGGGGATCACCGAGATCACCGCGGCGATGTCGGTTCGGCCACCGGAGACAGTCAGGACGTGACCGCCCGACTGCGAAACTCCCCAGAGGATCACCCGATTCGGGTCGACGCCGGGCTGCTTCTTCGCAGCAACGATCGCCGCGCGATAGTCGTCGGCTTGGCGTTCCAGCGAGATCTGCTGTCTCGGTTGACCTTCGGACAACCCGAAACCGCGGTAGTCGAACGCGAAGACCGCGAGTCCAGCCTCCGCGAAACGCCGGGCGAACGGTTCGAGACCCGAGTCCTTGGCGCCCGCGAAACCATGCGCCATCACGACGACGGGCCGTTTGCCGTCGACCTCGAAGGGCGAAGCCGACGAACCAGCGAAAAACCATGCGTCGCAGTCGGTGCCGGACGACGGGAAGCGGACGGTCTCCGCCCCGGACGTTGTGGTCGTGCCCGCTGCGGTCATGCTGAGGCCCCCGCTTCCGAGACGGTGCCGACGGGCACGGCTTCCGCGACACCGGCCCAGGTCATCGGCCCCTGCTCCTGCGCGCGGCGTCGACCGTCGGGAATCTCTTTGGTACGCATGTTGTGTTCGTAGAGGTAGTGGTCGAGTTGCTGCGTGTGTCGCGCGCTCTGGACCATGTGGCCGGTGAAGAACTCTGTGTCCGCCGCGATCGTGTCCCGCATCTGGGCAACCGATGGCGGACGATAGTGGCCCGTCGCGTACGCACCGATCAGGCGCGCCTGGCACTCGACGAACGGGAACAGCGTCGGGACGGCCTGCGCGAACCCGGCGAAGACGAGGTCGTCGATACCGGGGTAGAACATCCGCTTGTAGAGGTCGATCCGGTTGTCCGGGGCGGAGATGAAGTCGGGGTCGAAGAACGGGAAGGTGATGTTGTATCCCGTTGCATAGATGATGATGTCGAAGTCGTCGGAGGTACCGTCGTCGAAGTGGACCGTCGATCCGTCGAGCCGGCTGACGTTCGGCTTGGCGATGACGTCGCCGGAGCCCAGGCGTAGCGGCAGCTCCACCGACTGCGTCGGATGCGCCTCGAAGAACTTGTGATTCGGAGTCGGGAGACCGTAGTCCTCCGGACGGCCGGCTGTCACCGGTTGCATGATCTGCACGAACTTGCGCTGCCACGCCATCGGGATGTGCGGCGAGGTCTTGTAGTACTTGTCGGCGGGCTTGCCGCCGAAATACTTCGGCACGATCCACGCACCGGAGCGGGTGGACAGGGTCAGCTTGTTGTCGAGCGCCTTCGACGACAACTCCACCGCGATGTCGGCAGCGCTGTTCCCCAGGCCGACGACCAGGATGCGCTTGCCCATGAAGTCATGCGGCGTCCGCGGATCGATGTAGTGGTGCGCATGCATCTCGATGCCGTCGAACTCACCCGGGAAGCTCGGGAACCGCGGGTCCCAGTGGTGCCCGTTGGCGACGACGAGGAGATCGAAGCGGCGTCGTTCACCTCGTTGGGTCTCCAGCTCCCAGCCTCCACCGTCGAGTCGACGGGCGTGCTCGACGCCGTTGGTGAACTCGATCGACGAGGTGAGGTCGAAGGCCTCCGCGTAGGAGTCGAGGTACGCCTTGATCTGCGTGTGGTGCGGGAAGTCCGGGTAATCATCCGGCATCGGGAAGTCCCGGAAGGACAACTGATGCTTGGAGGTGTCGATGTGCAGCGACCGGTACGCGCTGCTGTGGCCGTTCGGGTTGCCGAATGCCCAGTTGCCGCCGATGCGGTCGGAGCTCTCGAAGCAGGTGTACGGGACGCCGTAGTCGGTGAGCATCTTGCCCGCGGTCAGGCCGCTGATCCCGGCGCCGATGATCGCGGTGGTTGGTAAAGGCACGCTGCCCCCTCTGGACAAACTTCGGTGATGATCGAACATCGCGGTGTAGACACAATCTGGTTTGTGTCTACACCATGACCTGAACCGTGTACACAGATTCCACGAACTGTCTACGGGCTTGTTAGTCTTCGCCGGAGCGCTGACGACAGAGCAGACCCAGGCGACGAGCGACGCAGGAGACCCCGTGACCGAGACGACCAACCCGTCGGTTCACGACCGGTTGCTCGACGCCACCGAGAAGTTGCTGGCCGAAAAAGGCATTCGGGCGACGACGATGCAGCAGGTCGCCGAGTCCGCCGGGGTCTCCCGGGCGTGGCTGTACCGGCACTACCCCGACAAACCGTCGATGATCGGCGCGACCATCGTGCGGCTGACGGAATCGTTCTGGCGCGACGCACGAGCGACGCTCGACGACATCGGCGATCTGGCCGGCCAGCTGACCGCCGGCGTACGGATCGGGCGCGGCGCCTACGATGACCCCGGAACCCTCCTCATGCGATTGCGCACCGAGGAACCGACGGAGTTCGCCGAATGCGCGGGCGTCGGCGTCGTGAAACTGGTACCCGACCTCGCCGGCTTCTGGTTCCCGTACATCGAGGCCGCCGCCCGACGCGGGGAGATCCACGCCGGACACGACCTGCACGAGGTCGCCGAATGGGTTGCGCGCGTGCTGATCAGCCTCGGCACATCGCCGGGCGAGACGATCGACATCGACGACGCCGAGCAGGTCCGGCGCCATCTCGACCGGTTCGTGATACCCGGTCTGCGTACCGACCCGCTCGCCTGACCCGGCGCTAGACGGCTGCCGGCGCGAGGTCGAGTTTTCCGGCCAGCTTCGCCAGGTAGCCTGTCGCGCGTTCCACCGAGTCGTCGGGCAAGCCGTAAAGCACTGTGGTCACGCCGATCTCGCGCCACTTCACGAGCTTCTCCGGCACCGGCCTGAAGTCGAGGACGACGATCTCCGGCTCACCCTCGCGACCGGCATCGGACCAGATGCGCTTGAGCAGTGCAACGGAACCCTCGATGTCCTCCTCGCCCGGGGTGGTGATCCAGCCGTCTGCGCTGCGGGCGATCCACTTGAAGTTCTTCTCGTTGCCGGCCGCACCGACCTGAACGGGGATGTGTCCCTGCGTCGACTTGGGCCACGCCCAGCTCGGCCCGAAGTTCACGAATTCGCCGCTGTACTCGGCTTCTTCCTGCGTCCACAGGGCACGCATCGCCTCGAGGTACTCGCGCAGCATGGTTCGACGCCGCTTCGGCGGCACGTTGTGGTCGGCGAGTTCGTCCAGGTTCCAACCGAATCCCACGCCGAGGGTCACCCGGCCCCCGGAGATGTGGTCGAGGGTGGCGATCGTCTTGGCCAGGGTGATCGGGTCCGACTGGACCGGGAGCGCCACGGCAGTCGCCAGACGGATGCGCTCGGTGACCGCAGCGGCGGCGGCGAGCGACGTCCACGGATCGAGGGTGCGCATGTACCGGTCATCGGGAAGGGTCTCGTCACCGGTCTGCGGGTGCGCGGCGTCACGGCGGGTGGGGATGTGGCCGTGCTCGGGCACGTAGTACGACGCGAAGCCGGCGTTCTCGATCAGCGGCGCGAGCACGTGCGGCTTGAGCCCGCGATCGCTGGTGAACTGCACGATTCCGAACTCCATGAGGCCTCCCCGGGCACCGTTGCGGCCGCCCGGAACAGAATCGGACGGTTGACTGGACACCAGTCTAGGTGATGGGCGCCACAGAGACCAGGGGGTGCGATCAGGGCGCGACGGCCAGCCGCTGACGGACATCGCGGAAGATGCCGTTGGCGACACTGGTGCGACTCACGGCATCGGCCGCCAGGACGACGGCAGCAGAGGTCCAGCAGCTCTTCTCCACCGGCCAGCGTTTGCCGTCGGCGAAAACCAGTCCGGTCCAATACGATCCGTCGGGATCGCGCAGATGCTGAATCGAGGCGATGAGCTCGATGGCGTCGGCGGTGTCGCCGAGCGAGTCGAGAGCCAATGCCAGCTCGCAGGTTTCGGCACCGGTGACCCACGGACGGTGGTCGACGCAACGCACACCCTTGCCGGGGACGACGAACTCGTTCCAGCGGCGGGCGATCAGCTTCTGCCCCTCTTCCCCACGCACCGCGCCGCCGAGGATCGGGTAGTACCAGTCCATCGAATGTTCGGACGGAGGTGTGAAGATCTCCCACTCGGCGTCGCGCGCGGTGTCCGTACGGATGGCGTCACCGAGTTTGGTGTGCGCGGCGATCCACGCGGCGTCGGGCTGATCCAGCTCGGCCGCGATCCGGATCGCGCAGTCGATAGCCTGAAAAATGCTGGCGTTGCCGGTGATCAGGGCCTCACCGAACATCGCGCCGGTGCGGTGGTCGCCGCCCCACCGGAACGCGCCGTCGTCCCGCTGGAAGCGCAGGACACAGTCGATGGCCGACCAGACGACCGGCCACATCCGCTGCAGGAAGGCGTCGTCACCGGTGATCAGGTAGTGGTGCCAGACCCCGACCGCGATGTAGGCGCAGAAGTTGGAGTCGGTGCCGGCGTCTTCGACCTTGCCGCACACGGTGCGGATCGGCCACGAGCCGTCGGCTCGCTGTTTACGCCGCGACCATTCGTATGCCGCCTCGGCCTCGGCGTGAAAGCCGGTCACCGACAACGCCATCGCCGATTCGATGTGATCCCACGGATCGGTCTGCCCACCGGGGAACCAGGGCAGTGCGCCGGATTCCTCCTGCATGCCGACGATGGCCGCGCCGGTGGCGCGCATCTGCTCGGCGGTGACCACTCCAGGGACAGCCGGAGCGGCCGTCATGAAGACGCGGCAGTCTCGGGCTTACGGAGATACAGGGCCACGGACTTGCCGATCATCGGGTTGAGCACCTGCTCACCCACACGGGTCAGCCACGGCTTGCTCATCATGTCCCAGACGAGCAGCTGATGATATCCCTTGACCAGCAGGTTGTCGTTGTTCTCCACGCCGACAGCACATTTCAGCCACCAGTACGGAGCGTGAAGGGCGTGTGCGTGATCGATGCCGGTGACCTCGAGGCCCGCCTTGCGCAGCTTGTCGGCCAGTTCCGAGGCCTTGTAGATACGGACGTGTCCGCCCTCGACCTCGTGGTATTCGTCCGAAAGGGCCCAGCAGACCTTCTCCGGCCAGTACCGCGGCACCGTCACGGCGGCCACGCCACCGGGCTTGAGGACGCGGACCATCTCGCTGATCGCACCCTCGTCCGTCGGGATGTGCTCAAGGATCTCGGACATGAGGACCACGTCGAAGCTGTTGTCCGCGTAAGGAAGACGCAGCGCATCTCCGACCTCGGCGCGCGCCTTGGCCGAGGCGGGCACATGCCCTTCGGCCGTCATGGCGTCGAACATCTCCGCGACGTCGGCCATGTCACTCTCCGACATGTCGAAGGCGATGACATCCGCTCCCCGACGGAACATCTCGAAAGAGTGTCGTCCCTGACCCGCCCCGATGTCGATCGCCTTGGTGCCCGGGCCCACGCCCAGACGGTCGAAATCAACTGTCAGCACTCGATGTCCCTTCTGTTGCTCGCCGGTGTCCGGCGAGCACGGTTTCGTAGTGGGCCGCAGTCTTCGCGGCCACCGCCGCCCAGCTGTAGTTCTCCTCGGCGCGGCGGCGTCCTCCCGAGCCCAGACGCGCACGCAGTTCGGCGTCGTCGAACAGTCGTCCGATCGCCTGTGCGAGGCGCCCGGAATCCCGCGGCGGCACCAGCAACGCGGCCTCTTCACTCGTGCCGACGACTTCCGGGATCGCACCGGCGCGAGTGGCCACGAGCGGTGTCCCACAGCTCATCGCCTCGACGGCCGGCAACGAGAAGCCCTCGTACAGCGACGGAACGCAGGCAACCTCGGCCGAGGCCAGGAGCTCCGCGATCTCGGCGTCCTCGAGCCCCGAGACCACCGACACCCGGTCGGCGATCGCGAGATCCTCGATCATCTTGGCAGACGGCCCATTAGGGTCCAACTTGGACACCAGTACCAGTTTGACGTCGTCACGCTCGGCAGCGAGCTTCGCAACCGCCTCCAGAAGGTACGACACACCCTTGAGCGGCGCGTCGGCGCTGGCGACACAGACGATCCGGCCCGGGACGCGGTCGGCACCGGGCGTGAAGATCTCGGTGTCGACGCCGAGCGGGATCGTGGTGATGCGGCCCGACGGGATGTCGAACGCCTTGCGGATGTCGACCTCGCTGCTGCGAGAAACGGTGAGCAGCTCCGGGATCCGGCGCGAGACGCGTCCCTGCATACGCAGGAAGGAGTGCCAGCGCCACGCGGTGATCTTGCGCCAGCCCTTGGCCGCCTTGACCGCGAGGGTGCGGTCACGCGTGATCGGGTGGTGGATCGTCGCGATGAGCGGGAAGCCCGCCTTCTGGATCTCGAGCAGTCCGTACCCGAGGCACTGGTTGTCGTGCACGATGTCGAAGTCGTCGCGCCGTTCCTTCAGCAGCCGGGCGACCCGCAGGCTGAAGGTGAGCGGCTCGCCGAAGCTCGCCGTCCACATCGATCCGACCTCGAGCATGTCGATCCAGTCGCGGTACTCGCTCAGCTTCGGCGTACGGAACGGGTCCGGCTCGTCGTAGAGCCCGAGGCTGGGCACCTTGGTGATCGTGACGCCGGCGTCGATCGCCGACTGGTCGAGCTCCGGATACGGCTGTCCCGAGAAGATCTCGACGCTGTGCCCGAGCAGCGCGAGCTCGCGGGAGAGGTGACGGACGTAGACGCCCTGCCCACCGCAATGAGGTTTGCTGCGGTAGGACAGCAGTGCAACCCGCACGGTTACTGCGCTCCGGCGGCGGCCGCCGCCTCGAACTCGGAGATGCTGACGAACTTCGCCCGTGCACGGCCGGCGGCCTTGCCCGCGGACTTCTCCGCTGCGTCGATGGCCTTCCATCCCGCGAGGTCGATGCGGTTGGCACCGCGGTCGGCGCACAGTGCGGCGACATCGTCACGCGGGGTCGACGGATCGCCGATGGCGCCGGCGACGAAGTCGTCGATCACGGCACGTGCCGTCTCCTGACCGCACAGACGATTCATGCCGATGCCACCTGTCGCTCCGCGTTTGATCCAGCCGGTGACGTACAGCCCCGGCATCACGTCGCCCTCGGTCGCGGCCTGCACGCGTCCCCCGGCGTTCGGGACGACGCCGCGCCCCTCGTCGAAGGGGAGGTCGGTGACCGGGACGCCGCGGTATCCGATGGCCCGCAGAAGGAGGCCGGTCTCGAGGTCGAATCGCTCGTCGGTGGCCTTCACGGCCACGCGGCCGGCGGCGTCGGCGTCGGCTTCGGTGTAGGCGTTGCGCACGCACGTCAGCGTAGTCACTTCGCCGTCACCGGCAATTCCGGCGGGAGATGCCAGGAAACGGAAGACGATGCGCTTGTTGCCCGGTGTCTGCGGACGTTCGGCGAACTCGCGGGCCAGCCGGATCTTGGTGGCGATCGTCGAGTCGAGCGTGTCATCGGCCAGGGCAGCCTCGGAACCCTCGTCGAGGACCAGATCCTCGGGATCGATGACCACGTCGACGCCCTCGACGTCGCCGAGAGCGAGGAACTCGCTGTTGGTGTAGGCCGCCTGGGCGACGCCGCGGCGGCCGAGCAGCACGACTTCGGTGATGTTCGATTCGCGCAGCTTCGCCAGGGCGTGGTCGGCGATGTCGGTCTTGGCCAGTTCGTCGGGGTCGGTGACGAGGATGCGCGCCACGTCGAGCGCGACGTTGCCGTTGCCGACGACGACAGCCCGTTCCGAGGACAGGTCGACGTCGAGGTCGGCGAAGTCCGGGTGGCCGTTGTACCAGGCGACGAACTGGGTGGCCGCGACGGAGTTGCGCAGGTCCTCACCCTCGATGTTCAGCCGCTTGTCGGTCGCGGCGCCCACCGCGTAGATGACCGCGTGGTAGCGGGCGACGAGCTCGTCGTGGCTGATGTGCTTGCCGACCTCGACGTTGAGGTAGTAGTCGAAGTTCTTCTTGGCGGCGACCGACGCGAAGGTCTTCTCGACCCCCTTCGTGGCGGCGTGGTCCGGGGCGACGCCCGCGCGGACCAGGCCGTAGGGCGTGGGCAGACGGTCGAACATGTCGACCTTGATGGCCGGTTTGCGGACGAGTTCCTCGGCGGCGTAGAAGGCGGCCGGACCGGCACCGACGATCGCGACGTGCAGTTCCCGGTCGGGCAGCTGCGGCGCCTTGCGTGGCGGGACGAGCCCGCCCTCGACGTCGTGGTCCTTGTAGTAGTCCGCGTTGATCTGCAGGTACGGCTCGTCGCGCTCGGTGAGCTGATCGTCGGGGACGATCGCCTCGACCGGGCACTCGTCGATGCACGCGCCGCAGTCGATACAGGTCTCCGGGTCGATGTACAGAGCCTCGGCAGTCAAGAACTCCGGCTCGTCGGGCGTCGGGTGGATGCAGTTCACCGGACACACGCTCACGCAACTGGCGTCGTTGCAACATGGACGGGTAATCACATGCGCCATCTGCTGTTTCTCCGTAATTCCACACGTAGAACGTGTTCTAGTTTCAGTCTTGACTGTATCTTAACTGCAAAGATACCTGCGACCCATCGAAGGGACCCGAGTGAGCCAGGTTACGTCAGGCGAGAGAGCGGGATCACTACCCGACCGCAAGGAGGGCGCCCGGTTCTACCAGGCGGGATACCGGGTCCGGACCGGTGATGTCGACCAGGACATGCGGGTGCGGCTCGACGCCGTCGCGCGGTACCTGCAGGACGTCGCCAACGACAATCTCGAGGCCACCGAGTTCGGCAGGACCGAGCCCTTCTGGATCGTCCGGCGCACCATCATCGACGTCATCCGGCCGATCACCTGGCCGGCGACGGTGACCGCCCAGCGCTGGTGCGGCGCGCTGTCGACCCGCTGGACCAACATGCGGGTGCGGCTCACCTCCGAGCACGAGACCAACCGGTTCAATCCCGACCACCGCCCCGCCGGCCTCATCGAGACCGAGGCGTTCTGGATCAACGTCAACGACAAGGGCGTGCCGTCACGGCTGTCCGACGAGGCCTTCGAGATGTTGTCGTCGATGACCGACGAGCACCGTCTGCGATGGAAGTCGATGAACCCCGAGAAGGCCCCGGCCGCCGAGGACATCCCCTTCCCCGACCGTGAGCACGTCCTGCGGATCACCGACTTCGACCCCTTCAAGCACCTCAACAACGCCGCCTACCTCGAGGCCATCGAGGACGAGCTGGTCGAGCACCCCGATCTCGTCGACATGCCGCACCGCGTCGTCATCGAGTACCTGCGGCCGATCGTGCCGGGGACGCGCCTCACCCTGCGTCGTGTCCGCGAGGGCGACCAGCTGACCGTGTGGCTGATGATGCCCGGTACCGGCGACGAGCTCGTCGTTGCGGCGAGCGTGGCGGTGGGTCCGCTACCCACCAATCGGTAGAAGAAACGCGTGCATAGCACGCATTTCTTCTACGAAATCCCGGGGCTACTGACCGCCCTGGAGCAACAGCTCCATCAGCTTGATCGGCGCCTCGCACGGGTCGCCCGCGGGCGCGCTGCGGGGTTCGACGAACCAGGTGAAGATCCCGCGACTCGGAGCCCTCGCGGTGACGCCGCAGACTCCGGGTCGGTCGGGGCTGCGCTGGGTGAAGGCGGACTGGCTGGCGACCTTGATGTTCTCGGTCTGGAAGCCGAGCTTTTTGGCCGTCTCCTTCTCGAGGTTGACGTTGCCCCACTCGAACCAGTTGAACGTCACGCTGACGACGTCGGTGGCACCGGACACCAGCCACCGGCAGATGGCACCGCTGAAGGACCGTTCGGCGAACCCACCGCCGGCCACCACGTCGGCGATCATCGCGTCGGGTAGCACGTCGCACTCGAGGAGCAGTTTGTCGAATTGATCGGTGTCGATGTCGCTGCTGCCGGACTGTCCGGCGGCGCCCACCGGCACCGGCTCACCGTCGACCGTGCGCGCGCAACCGACGAGTGCGGTCAGGCCGAGGAGGAGCGCGACGAGGACTGCGAGTGACCGCCTCATGAGGCACGCTCGATGGACAGCTTCGCCAACTCCCGTGCGGCGTCGCAGATCTGCTCGATGGGCCGCGCCTCGACCGCGTCGCCCCGGATCGACCACTCGAAGAAGTCGGCGCCGAATCCCATACCGACCTCACAGATCTGGCCTGACTGGGTATAGCCGATGAACCCCTGGTGACCGTCGATCTCGAGTTTGTTGGTCACGTCGCGCGACAGCTTCACGTTGGCCTCTTCGCGGCCGATCGGCGAACCGCGGTACCAGTTGAACGAGGCGACGGCCCCTGTCCGCGAGCCGGTGGTGTCCCATTCGCACACCGACGTGTTGTTGACGGTCTCGGTGAGTCCGCCGAAGCCGGTGATGCGGGTGACCTCTTCCAGCGTCACGCCGCCGCATTTGCCGAAGAACGGCCCGGAACCGGCCTGCGCGGGCGCCTCGGGGGTGTTCGGCCTGTTCGGGTCGGACGGCTCGTCGTCCGAACAACCACCGACGAGCAGCACGACGACGGCGAGGAAGGCGACGAGGAAGCTCGAGTCGCGGAGCCGATCGAGTTGTCGCCGTTCGCGTTTGGTGGGTCGGCCGGCACCGCGGTCACGACGCGGCTGACTCGCCAGGATCTCCCTGGGCGGCGGTGGCGGCGACCGGTCGATGAAGCACTCGGCGGCCATCGGCGCCGACACCCGCTTGTTGATGGTCTTGGTGACCTCGACGATGCGTTCGCGCCCGTCGAGCCGGACGCGGACCTCGTCACCCGGAACCACCGGCTGGGCGGCTTGGCCGTCACGCCGTTGACGCGGACATGGCCCCCACGGCATGCGGCACCCGCCGCGGATCGGGTCTTGGTCAGGCGGATGGCCCAGATGTAGGCATCGACGCGCGTGGACATGGTCAGTGACCCGGCCGCCCGGCCGTCCGGCCGTGGTGACGTCCCGAATCGTCGATCATGCGCCCACACTCCCTTCACCCGCATGTGCCCGCCGGCACCGCGCAGCGATGCGGTCGGGCTCATTGGCCACCACTGTAGCCGCGCGGATCGTCGAGTCGGGGTTCACCGCGCGGGCGTCGTGCTCACCGCTTGCGGGACAGCAGGTACACCCCGCCGCCGACGGCCAGGATGGCGAAGAGGATCGCCAGGAACGTCTGGTCGAGCACCAGCAGGACCACGAACACGGCGACGCCCGGTGACACCGCGACCAGGCTCATCACCGGATGCTGCCGGACGACCTCCGACACTGCTCTGCTTCTGTCGCGATCGATCGCCATCACGGCCTCCCTGGTCGGCTCCGCTTTTCGACCAGCGTAGTCATTTGTCGTCCGGGTCGGCCGGAGGTCGATCCGTCGACCGACCGTGAGCCCTGACTCCCCGGTCGGGGGCTGGAGAATGGTCGACGCCCGGCACGGATCGAGTCCAATGCCGGGGCGCCGGTCTGTGGGCGGCCGGTGTCAGGCCGCTTCGGCGCCGGAGCCGCTCGACGAGCCCGAGTCGCTGCCGGAACCACTGCCCGAGTCGGCGTCGCGGCCGGCGCCGGAGCTGCCGCTGCCGCTGTCCGAACCGGAGTCACCGGCCGAGCTGGAACCGCTGTCCGAGCCGGCGTCGCCGCCGGAGCTCGCGGAGTCCGAGCCGCCGTCCGAATCCGAGTCACCGTTGTCGGAGCCGTTGTCAGAGCCGTTGTCCGGGCCGGCGTCGGAATCCCCGGCGTCGGAGGCCTCAGGGGCGCGGTGCTTGCCTTCGTAGCCGTCATCGGCCGCCCGATGCTTGCCGACGTACTCGTCGACGACGTCGCTGCCCGAGTCGTCGGATGCGATCTCGGGCGCCGCCACGAGATCGGGGCCCACGAACTCTGCGGCTTCCGGCTCCGCGAAGGTCGACGCCGCGAACGCGGTGGGAGCCGAGGCCGCGACCCGGGCGACGGCGTTCGACTGCGGGATCACCGCGCCGCCGGTCGCCGGGATGCCGAAGGGGAACTCATAGCTCGGAATGTGGATGACCGGGACGATCTCGCCGGTGTCGAGCTGCCCGAAGGTGATGACCGGGAGGCCGAGGCGGTTCGGACGGTACTCGCCGTTCACCTCGACCAGCGGGCGGAACGTTACCTGGGAACCCAGCCAGTCGACGGTGATCGGCCCGGTGAAGCCGTAGTCACTGGTGAGGCGGAGGAAGTTGCCGCTGAACAGGTCGTAGTCGCCGCCGATGCTCAGGCGGGAGAAGTCCTTGGAGAGGGACATCCAGTCGCCGTCGAAGTCGATGCCGGAACCGCTCAGAATCGACGCCAGGATTCCCTGCAGCGCTTCCTGACCGGCGTCGCCGAGGACACCCGTCGGGTCTGACAGCAGCGCCGTCGGGTCGGTGAGCGCGAACTGCACCTCACCGTTGGGCTGCTGGTAACGGAAGTCGAAGGTGCCCAGCACATTCGCGCAGGCTCCGACGCCGTCGGCGTAGGCGCCGGTGAGGCCGCCGTAGCAGCCGACGCCCTTGATACCGGGGATCTCGAGGATCTCCTTGCCCAGCACGGTGACCGGGAGGTCGCCGGTGTTCCAGGCATGAGCCATGCCGAGGAGCGCGAAGGACTTGGCCGTGCGGCCGTCACTCGCGCCCGCGGTCGCGATGCTGAGCGGGAGGTACGAGATGGCGGTCGCGTCGCCTTTGCGAAACGCCACCGCCAGCTGGAAACCGTTGCCGATGACCTTTGCCGAGCCCTCGGTGGCAGGGGCGTCGGCAAGCGTCGCCGGCAGGTTCACGCCGAGATTGCCGACGATCGTCCTCAGGATCGAACCGAATGTGCCCGAGAAGATGTCGTCGTACACGTTCTTCAGGGGGTCGTAAACGCCGATGGGAACGATCTCGATCCGGTCGGGAAGCACGATGCGATGCCGATCCCGCCGAAGTCGGTACTGGACTGCGAGCAGTCGGCGCCGCCGCGGGCGCCGTCGGAGACACAGGATTCGATGCGCCAGGCTTCGGCGATGTCCGCGAGCGCGCCGTTTCCGACACCGCTCACCAGCTCGCCGAGAGGATTCCCCTTGTTGAAGCTGTTCGACCAGTCTCGGAGGTCACTGATCGCGGACGCCTCCGCGGCCGCCGGCTCCATCGCCTGCCCGGCGCCGATCGCGGCCACCGTGGCGATCGCGGCCGCGCCCGCGACGACGCGGTGCTGACGCTTCTGCTTGCGGTCCGCGCGCCGCGCGACCTTCTCCGAACGCTGAGTTCGGTTCCGCCCCATGCTGGTCACTCGTCCAACTTTCTTTCTCCCCACCCCTTGCGCTGAGCAAGTTAAGCATCGGAAATCGAAAATTGGTAGCCGAAACGAGGCCTGTCACAAAACCACCGGGTTGGACAAACGACCAGGTCGGACGTCGACAGTCATCGCGCGAGGCGCTCGGTTCCGTATGACATCGAGCCCGGTTTGCGGGTTCGATGTCATACCGATGAGGAGCGGGCGGTTACGCCGTGACTACCAGCGGTCGCGGTCGAGTTCCGTTCCGGCAGCACCGGCGTCGGCCGCGCAGCCGAAGCCGACGATCCATCGTGCGGGACCGGTCTCCCCGGCGGCCACCTCGACCTTGCCCAGCATCATCGGTTCCGGGAGAGCAGCGAGGAACTCGCCCAGCGCGGACGCAGACAGTCGCCAGACCTCACCCCGGATCGCCTGTCCCACAACAGGATCGCGGATCAGACCGGGCTTCGGCGGAGTGGTGTCGAGCGCGACGAGGCGGTAGGTCGGCGTCGTCGCGATCTCCCCCGCCCAGCGGGCACCCCGTTCGCTGAGTTCGTGCGTGAGCGGACCGCCCCGCATGTGCGCACCGAAGACCGCGAGCTCGACCGACTCCTCGGTCTCCACCCACGACGCCCCGACATCGGGGACGCCGAGGAACCGGGCCGCCACTTCGATGAGAACCGCGTCCTCGTGCGCCGCACCCAGCAGGGTGACACCGAATTGTGCTTCGCTGCCCTGGGTTTCGGCCACGACGCCACTCGGCACGGCGATTCCGCAGAGGTCGAAGAGATTGCAGAAGTTGGTGTACGTGCCCATTCGCGAGTTGACGCCGACCGGGTCGGCGGCGACCTCGGCGATCGTCGGGTGCCCCGGCGCGGTCGGGACCATCAGCACGGTCGCGTCGCCCCACTCCCCCATGGCCTCCGCACGGAGTTCGGTGAGGCGTCGGCGTGCGCGCAGGAGGTCGACGGCGGTGAATCGGGAAGCAGCACCGATGATCCCGGCGACGGTGGGATCGAGCCCGACGTCGTCCGCGTCCGTCGCATCCAGGAAGTCGCCGACGGCGTCGTGTCGTTCGGCGACGAGCGCATCCTCGTACAGCAGCTTCGCCGCCGCAAGGAAGGGCGACAGGTCGATGGTCTTGATCACGAGTCCGGCGTCCTCGGCCCGCAGCACCGCCTCGGCGAATGCGGCACGCCACGCCTCGTCGAGGTCCGGCAGTTCGGCGGGTACGGCGACGACGGGTCGTTCCGGTGCGGCCAGGGGCGCCGACGTGCCGAACGGCCGTGGTCCCTGCGCGGCGGACATCGCTGCCATCGCACGGTTCGCCAGTGGCAGGTCGGCCGCGAAGATCGTCACGGTGTCATAGCTGGCACACGCTGGCACGACGCCGTCGGTGGAGATCGACCCGACCGTCGGCTTGATCCCGACAAGTCCCTGGAGTCCGGCGGGCACGCGGCCGGAACCGGCGGTGTCGGTGCCGATCGCGATGTCGGCGAACCCGAGTGCCACGGCCACCGCGGACCCCGAACTCGAACCGCCCGAGATGTATTCGGGCCGTCGCGAATCCCGAACGGCACCGAACGGACTTCGTGTTCCGACGAGGCCGGTGGCGAACTGGTCGAGGTTCGTCTTCCCGATCATCACCGCACCGGCGGCCCGCAATGCCGCGACCGCCGGGGCGTCGGCCGCGGGCGTGTAGGCGTAGCCCGGGCACGCTGCCGTGGTCGGCAACCCGGCGACGTCGACATTGTCCTTGACCGCGAGGACGGTGCCGGCCAGTGGCCCGCCGGCCGCGAGAGCCGCGTCGTACTCGGCAGCGACCTCCGCCTGCGGACGCAGCGCGATGAGTACCTCGGGACGGTCCGCCTCGGCGATCCGCATGTAGATCTCGTCGACCCTGCTCATGCCACCCGCTCCTCGTTCTCGGCCCCGACCGCGCTCAGGTCGGCGGCGAACTCGCCCTGCGCGGACCATCTCTGACGCTCCTCGGCGCGGGCGATCTCCATCTTCTCGCGCCGGAGGGCGATGTCGGCGGCATTGTCGTCGAGGTATTGCTGGTGCTCGGCGAGCGAGAAGACACCGTCGACGATCTTCGTGCTGTCCCCGCGCCCGGCCGCGACATCGGCGCGCATGTCGAGGAGTTCCTCGGCACTGACCGGATACCAGGAGATGCGGTCGAAGAAGCGCAGCAGCCAGGGATGCTGGGGATCGAAGCCGGGCGCCGACTGTGGGTGCCGGTGGTTCCACACCTGCGTGGTGCGTCCGACGAACTGATAACCGCCGGGGCCCTCCATGCCGTAGATGCACAGGTAGGCTCCGCCGATGCCGACCGCGTTCTCCGGGGTCCAGGTCCGGGCGGGGTTGTACTTCGTGGTGACGAGCCGATGCCGCGGGTCCAGCGGGACCGCAACCGGCGCACCGAGATACACGTCGCCCAGGCCGAGCACCAGGTAGCTGGCGTCGAAGACCGTGCGGTGGACGTCGTCGACGGAGTCGAGACCGTTCATGCGGCGGATGAACTCGATGTTCCACGGGCACCACGGAGCGTCGGAGCGCACGCCGAGCATGTAACGCTTGATGGCCTCGCGGGTGGCCGGGTCGTCCCACGACAGGGGCAGGTGCACCGTTCGGCTGGGGACCACGAGATCCTCGGCCGCGGGCAGCTGGCTCTCACATTCGATGAGCCACTGGAGCATCCGGGACTGCGACCACATGTCCGGGTCGGCTTTGACCTGCAGCGACCGGATGCCGGGCGTGAGATCGATGAGGCCCCGGGGCTTCTCGGCGGCGATGCGTTCGCTCAGCGCGTGCACGCGGGCGCGCAGGGCCAGATCCAGTTGCATGTCACCGTATTCGACGAGGATGTTGTCGTCACCGGAGCGGCGGTAGGTCACCGCCGTCGATCCGTCGGCGGTCGTCGTCGAGCCGAGGATGCCGTTGTCGGCGTCGCCGCCCGCGGACAGAACGTCGACGAAGCTGGCACGCCGGCCGAGACCGGTCTCCTTCGGCGAGGCGGTCGCCTCGCTGCGAACGGCCACGAACCGGATCGTGTCACCGGGCTTGAGCTGACCGAGCTTCCACCGCTGGGCGGTCACGACCGTCACCGGGCACACGAACCCGCCGAGACTCGGGCCGTCGGGCCCGAGCAGGATCGGGGTGTCGCCGGTGAAATCCAGGGCGCCGACGGAATACGCGTTGTCGTGGATGTTCGACGGGTGCAGTCCGGCCTCGCCTCCGTCGTTGCGCGCCCATCGCGGCTTGGGACCGATCAGCCGGATGCCGGTCCGGTCGGAGTTGAAGTGCACCTCGTAGTCGGTGGCGAAGACGTCGCCGATGTCGGCCTCGGTGAAGAACTCCGGCGCACCGTGCGGACCGACGGTCACCGCCAGTTGCCAGGTGTTGGTGAAGGCGGGCTGCTCGTCGCCGAGGATGCGCCGCGCCGGGCCGGTCGATCCGCCGAGCAGGGTGAGCTGATCACCGGCCGCGAGCGGACGGCCGTCGAGACCCCCGAAGCGGCCCATCGTGAACGTGGAACGGCTTCCGAGGTAGTCCTCGGCGTCGAGCCCGCCGGACACCGCGATGTACGCCCGCATGCCGAGCGTCCCCACTGTTCCGACGTCGAGGACGTCACCTGACGACACCGACAGCGGAACCCATTGCGACACAGTCCGTCCGTTGACGGTGACGGTCACCGGTGCGCCGGTGACGGCCACGACGGCGTCGGCGTCGAACCGCAGCGCCGGACCCATCAGGGTGACCTCGAGACCAGCAGCTGTCTCGGGGTTGCCGACCGCGAGGTTGGCGAGGCGGAACGACAGGTCGTCCATGGGCCCGGAGGGTGGGACGCCGACCTTCCAGTACCCGATACGACCGGGCCAGTCCTGGATGGTGGTGAGCGGACCGGACCGCAGGACGGTGACGGGGGCGGGCGTGGCGGCCCCGGTGGAGGCAGTCATGGTGTGGTTCCTCGAAGGTCGTTGTGCGGTGCGGAAATCGACGCGACTGGCCGTCAGACCACGGGCCGGGTCACGATGACGCGGACCGCGGTCGGATCGAATCCGTTGCAGGGGTTGTTGATCTGCGGGCAGTTGGAGATCAGCACCAGGGTGTCGACCTCGGCCCGGAGTGCCAGGCGCTTGCCCGGGGCCGACAGGCCGTCGACGATGCCGAGGGAGCCGTCGGGATCGACCGGCACATTCATGAAGAAGTTGACGTTGCCGACCAGATCGGCCTTGCCGAGTCCGTGGCGGCTGCCCTCGATCAGGAAGTTCTCGACGCACGCGTGCTGATGCCTGGTGTGGTGGCCGTAGCGGAGGGTGTTGGATTCCTGCGAGCAGGCGCCGCCCACGGTGTCGTGGTTGCCGACCTCGTCGGCGACGATCGTCATCAGCGGTTCGCTCTCCTGGTCGCGGATGACGGTGCCGGTGGTCAGGAAGATGTTGCCCTGCGCGGCGATCGTGGCCTGCGCCGAGTAGCGCTTGGCGTGATCGGCCGCCCCGTAGAAGAGGGTGTCGACGGCCTGATTGCCGTGGAGGTCGACGATGGTGAGTATGTCGCCGGCGGCGACGACGCCCGACCAGGGGCCGCGTTCGCCCACGATGGCGTCGTCGACGACCGTGCCGTCAGCGAGGGCGAGATCGGCCGCGGGTGCCGCGGTGAGATCGATGGTGGTGGTCACGAGTGGTGTCCTCTCTCAGATTGGGCAGCTCAGAAATGAGCTGCGGCCCAGACGTCTTCGGAGTTGGCGACGGCACGCTGGTACTCGGGATCGGTGTCCGCGACACCGGCCAGCAGAGCGTCGAGATCGGGCTGGGCCTTCCACGCGAGCACCTCGAGCGAGGTGGTGTCGAACGTCGGCGACGGATCGACGGGATGTGCTGTGTTCGCGATCGCCACGACACACGGCAGGTGCAGGATCAGGTCGACCGATGTGTCGGCTCCCGCGGAACCGGTGGAGCGCAACGACCCGTCGTCGTCGACCTTCACACCGTGGAAGAACGACACCGAGGGGGCGACGTCGGTCGGGGTCAAGCCGTGCTTCGCGGCGGCGAGGGTGAACATCTCACGGCCCGCCGGGCTGGCCGAATGCACCTTCCCGTCCCCGTGTTTCGCGGTGTTGGCCGCGAGAGTCGTGGTGCCGCAGAGTGCGTCGTGGTGCCCGGAACCGTCGGCGACGATCGTTGCCAGGACGCGTCCCTGGTCACTGAGCAGCGGATGCCCGGAACCGAGGTAGGCCTGCCACGGAACCTTCACGGTGTCGGCCGCATTGAGCCGCTCCCACGGTGCGTCGGCGCGCCACAGCAGGATGTGTGCGCAGGCCGAGCCGGCGACGTCGTGCAGCCTCAGCCGCGTGCCGCGGGCCAGGACCTTGCTCGTGTACCTCCCCCCGGGCACGGTCTCGGCCCAGGTGAGGGAAGCGGGATCCACATCGGCGGGCGGGTTCGGCCAGTTCGACGCCGGGACGACCGGCATGCTGTCGGTGATGCGACCGGCCTGCGACCGGGCGTGTTCGCGGGCTCCCGCGGTGGTCCCGGTGCCGGTGGCGGTGATGGTCATGTCGGATGTCTCCTCGGAATGTGGGTGTGGTCGGGGTTTGTGGAGCTCGGGTCACCGGGCCTTCGTGGCTCGTCGACTTCGATGCGCTCCTTCGTCGCTTACTCAGCCCGGCGGCTTGCGCTCCTCGCACCTCAGGCAGCAAGGGTGGGCGCAACCCTCGGCCCGAGTCAGGACTTGGCGGGGTCGACGGGCTTCGGATGTTCCTTGCCGCGAGGGAAGCACGCGATGCCGGCGAGGACGGTCACCGCGATGACGATCGGTCCGGCCCAGCGCAGGATCGGCATGTCGCCGGCGGGATCGAAGACCTCGGCACGTGGCCAGGCGAGGTTGACGACCATCAGTGCCCCGTAGAGCACGGCGAGGAGGTTCACCACGATCCCGAAGCGGCCGAGGCTGAACAGTTTCCGGCCGCCGGCGTCGACACCGCCGGTGTGCGGCCAGCCCTGGAACCGGCGGTAGAGCATCGGACCGGTGACGGCGAGGTAGGCCAGGTAGATCAGGTAGATCAGGATGATGCACACGCTGGCGAGCGTCGCGAAGATCGCGGAGTTGCCAACGTTGACCACCAGGACGCCGATGCAGAGCACGCCGATGAGGATCGATGGCGCGATCGGGGTGCCCGTCCGCGAATTGACGTGTGCCAGTTGCTTCGAGAACGGGAGCCGGCCGTCGCGTGCCATCGAGAACATCAGGCGGGAGCATGCGGTCTGGATGGCGAGGGTGCAGATGAAGATCGCCACCGCGACGTCGCAGAGCAGGACCTTGCCCCAGAAGCTTCCGAGCACCGAGTCCAGCACGTAGGGCAGGCCGCCGATGGCGAGTTCCTCGCTGAGCGTCGGCGCGGCCATGAGCGCGCCCAGCAGCATCAGGCCGCCGCCGATGGCCGAGACCGTCAGTGCCATCCGGATGGTGCGCGGTGCGACGCGGCGCGGGTCGCGGGTCTCCTCGGCGAGTTCACCGGCCGAGCCGAATCCGACCATCACGTAGGCGGCCATCAGCCCCGAGACGATGAACGCCCAGATGTAACCGGGCTGCTGACCGGGGACGCCGGTGTCGAAGACGACACCCGGACCGCGCTGGGCGTGGGTGAACAGCGCCAGGATCACCGCGATCACGCCGACGAGTTCGCAGACCACGCCGATGCTGTTGACGCGGCTCATCCAGGTGACGCCGACACAGTTGATGGCGGTGACGATCACCAGCAGGATCGAACCCAACAGGACCGCATTCGACGCCCCGCTGGTGCTGGTGAGCGTGGGATCGTCGCCGACGATCTGGAAGCCCATCCACACCGACGGCAGCACCACCTGGAGGGCGATGGCCGCCGCGGCCGCCGTGACGACCTGCGCGATCATCATGAACCAGCCGCCGAACCAGCCGATGACCTCACCACCCATGCGGCGCGACCACTGGTAGATCGCACCCGAGATCGGATAGCGCGCAGCGATTTCGGCGAAGCACAGAGCCACCAGGAACTGACCCGCGTAGACGATCGGCCACGTCCAGAAGAAGGCCGGGCCGCCGAACCCGAAACCCAGGCCGAAGAACTGGAAGACCGTGGTCAGGATCGAGACGAAGGAGAAGCCGGCCGCGAAGGAGGCGAACTTGCCGAGCGACCGGTGCAGCTGCTGGTCGTAACCGAGATCGGAGAGGTCGTCGGCGTCGAAGTCACCGGCCGGGGCGGTGACCGGTTGCGCGACGGTCTTTTCCGGGGTTGAGGTCATGATGCGTTCTTTCTTCTCGAGGAGCTCCTCGTTGAGCGCTTATCTGTCAGGTGACAGATAAGCGAACGCACGTTTCTTTCGATTGACCGTTCTGTTCCGTCTGCGAAAACGTCGGTAACGACTGCGTTAATCGGCGCAGGTCGCGGGATCGCACGGCCATCCGGGGACTCTCGAGCATGGTCAACTAGGTCGAGAACATCCACCAACGCAGGAGGAATCATGGCGACCGGCACGCGCACGGCCACCACGTCCGGCAGCCCCGGGCGCCCACGCCTGGTGCCGTCGAGGCGCCGGGGCGAGACCGCTCGCGACGAGATCCTCGACGCCGCGGCCGAGCTCTTCACCCGCCACGGATACACCGGGACGTCGACCCGGATGATCGCCGAGGCGGTGGGCATCAGGCAGGCCTCGATGTACCACCACTTCAGCACCAAGGACGACATCCTGGCGCACCTCTTGGAGACCACGGTCGTCGGCTCGGTCGAGCAGGCCCGCACGCTGCTCGATGCCGACGGACCGGCGCTGGAGCGACTGCTCACCCTGGCCCGCTACGACGTGGAACAGCTCGCCCGCGCACGCTGGAACCTCGGGGCGCTCTACCTGCTGCCCGAGGTCGGGGAACCGCGCTTCGTTGAATTTCGCTCCGCGCGACAGGAACTCGCGGCCGCCTACGCGGCCCTTACCTCGGCGGTGCTGGGCGATCCGGCAGACAAGCGCTGTCTGCTGCCCTTCCGCCTCGTCGAGTCGGTCATCATGATGCGCGCCGACGAACAGCGCGGCGAACTCGGCGGCCACACCGCCGAGGGTCTCGTCGACACGATCGTCGGCGCGGTCCGGATGCTGATCGAGCATCGGCCTTAGCGAGAACGAAAGCAGCCAGAGCAGAGATCGGCCCTGACGCAGTCCGCGACTGCGTCAGGGCCGATCTCTCGCGTGCGCTCAGCAGCTGCCGATGGCACCTCCCTGTAGTGCGACCTCGGCAATCCGTGCCCACGTGCACGGCAACGCATCACGACGGGCGGGCGCCGACGGCGCGATCTGCTTCACCGCCGGTGTCGGCGTCACGCGCTTCACCACGGGCGCCGAGGCCACCTGCTTGACGGCGGGCATCGGGGTCAGCCGCTTGATGGAGGTCGCCGGTACCGATGGCGCCACCAGCGCCGGGGCCCGATCGAGCGAGGCCGTCGTCGGCTGGGGCCGCTTGGCCGGCTTGCGGTTGAGCGGCACCTTCCATCCCTTGTCGTAGCCGTGCGCCGCGCCGATGGCGACACCGGCCGCGACGGCCGGGAGCGCTACGAGAGTCGCGACCACGGCTGTTCCGATGAGCGGCCCGAACACCAGACCGGTGGGCCAGAGCGGAAGCGTGAGGAGAAGCCCGAGCCCACCACCGACGACACCGCCGACGGCGAGGGCGAGCGGAGCCGCCACCCCGGCGCCGATCACGCCGCCGACCGCGGCGTCCCCGACCATCTGTTCGGCGACCTTGTCGGCGCGGGCGGTCGAAACCCCGTTACTCCGAAGAACATCGGAGATCCCAGCGACGAGTTCACCGGACCCAGCGCTGATGTCCGAGGCGAGTTGCGGAGACACGGCGCGCGGGCGGCGGAGTTCGAGGTTTCCGATCCGCACGACGTCGCCGGCCGCGGCGGTCTGGTCGGCGACCCGACGGGCGGGCCCCAGGGGCGTCGGGTGGATCGTGTTGTCCCCCGCGCTGACCCGCGGCCAGGTCGATGTCACCACCGATTCCTGTTTGGGCCCAACGGAAGTGGACACCACCACCTGGGACACCGGGCGGAGGTCCGGCAATGCCCCCGCCGGAAGCGCCATCGTGGGGATCCCCACCGTCGCGATCCCCGGTGTCGGCGGGCCGGCCGCCGGGGTGGCGGCGTGGGCGGGCACGGTAACCGCGAACGACGCGGCCATCGCACACCCCAACATCGCGACCGCTGGGCGTCGAACACGCAAGCCCTGGAAGCGCGTTCGGCGTAGCTCGGTCGAAGTCCCTGACCTGCTCATGGACTACCTCATTTCTTGATGGTGAATCTCCCATTGTTGAAAACGCTAGACCCGGAACGGCCGGCTTCGTGACCGTTTGCGCGAGTCATGTACTCGTCGAGAATCCCGGCGATCCGGATGATCGCCTCGTTCTCGGTCATTCCGAGGTGGTGCACGTCGACGTCGACATTCGAGATGTCGCCGCGGACATAGGGTGCCCACCCGTCGTGGCCGACCGCATCCGCTCGCCGATCGCGAACCGCGGTGAAGTACCGCAGGTCGACGTCGACGACGGGTGGCTGCCAGTCACCCAGTGCCCGGATCAGCATGTTGTATGCCTCGGTGAGGTTCTCGATGGAGTCGGCATCGATGCCGAGCCCGGTCCCGAGACGCTCGGCGATCTGTTCGGCCGCCTCTTCCGCGGTCGCGTCGGCGCTGACGAAGTCGATGCCGAGGACCGGTCCGAGGTTGCTGATCAGTTCACCGGCCGTGATCGTCTGGATCGCGTCGGTGTCGACGGCGTCGGCCTCGGTGTCGAGCATCGCGAGCAACGCGACCTCTTCCCCGGCGGCCCGCATCTCGGCGGCCACCGCATGAGCGATCGTGCCGCCGAGCGACCACCCCATCAGGTGGTACGGCCCGTGCGGCTGCACGGTCCGGATCTCGTCGAAGTAGCGACGTGCGAGACCCGACACCGTTGTGGGACCATCGTTCTCGCCACCGATCTGCGGTGCCTGCAGGCCGTATACCGGCCGTCCGGACGCGAGGTGCCGGCCGAGGGTGTGGTAGGCCCACGAGAGACCGGATGCGGGATGGACGCAGAACAGCGGCGGCTTCTCCCCACCCGGCCGGATGGGCAGCAGGACGTCGAGACCGAGCGGCGGCAAGGCGTCGAACTCCATGGATTCGTCGGCGCCCTCGCCGTTGCCCATCCAGTCCTCGATCCGCCGGGCCAGATCGGCCGGGCTCGAGGCGGAGAGCATCCACCGGACCGGGATGTCCATGTGCAGTTCGCTCTTCAGATCGTTGACCACCTGCACCGACCTCAGCGAGTTGCCGCCGAGTTCGTAGAAGTCGTCGTCGACACCCACCCGCTGCACGCCCAGGACGTGTTCGAAGGTGCGGACGATCTCACCTTCCAGCCACGTGGACGGTTCGCGGAACTCCGCGGTGTTCAACGTCGGCTTGGGCAGTCGCTTGCGGTCGAGCTTGCCCGACGCGGTCAGCGGCACCGTCTCCAGCACCAGCACGGCGGTCGGCATCATGTAGCCCGGCAGCTCCGTCGACGCGAAGGCCATCACCTCGTCGGTGTCCAGCGATTCGGCGTCTCCGCTCGCCGGCACGAGGTAGACCGCGAGGAACTCGACAGTCTCGGTCGAGGTGACCGTGGCGACCGCGCGGGCCACCTTCGGGTGTTCGGCGAACACCGCCTCTATCTCACCGAGTTCGATGCGCAGACCGCGCAGTTTGACCTGGAAGTCGCTGCGGCCCAGGTACTCCAGGTCGCCGGTCGGGCGTCGACGAACGAGGTCGCCGGTTCGGTACATCCGCTCGCCCGGCGCGAACGGGTCGGCCACGAACCGTTCCGCGGTCAGGCCGGGGCGGCCGTGGTAACCGCGGGCCACCTGGGTCCCCGACAGGTACAGATCGCCGGTCACCCCCATGGGCACGGGCCGCAGCCTCGAATCGAGCACGTAGGCACGGGCGTTCCACACCGGCCGGCCCATCGGCACGGCACCGGTGTCACCGGGATGGGCTGCATACGCGGTGGCGTGCACCGTGAACTCCGTCGGACCGTAGAGGTTGTGCAGCTCCACCCCCGGCAGCATCCGTCGCGCCGCGGCCACGACGTCCGGGCCGAACGCCTCACCCGCCACGAGTAGTGCCCGCAGCGAGTCCAGCGCAACAGTTCTCGCGGAGTCGGCGAACACCGCGAGCATCGACGGAACGAACGAGGTGATGGTCACGCGTTCCCGGGCGATCGTGTCGGTCAGGTAGTCGGGGTCGGTATGACCGTCCGACCGTGCGATCACCAGCCGCGCCCCCACCGCGAGAGTGGCGAAGAGCTCCCACACCGAGACGTCGAAGGTGGCCGGGGTCTTCTGGAGAACGACGTCCGCGATGTTCAGGTCGTATTCGTCGCTGATCCAGAGCACCTGGTTCACCACCGAGCGGTGCGATACCGCAACGCCCTTCGGCCTACCGGTGGACCCGGAGGTGAACAGGACGTAGGCGAGATTCGCCGGGGTGAGCGGACCGTGCCGGTCAGCGTCGGTCAGCGGCGCATCGTCGAAGCCCTCGAGATCGACACCGTCGAGCGAGGTGAGGACCACGACCGGATCGGCGCACTCGAGCATGTAGTCGATCCGCTCGACCGGGTGACCGGGATCGATCGGCACGTACGCGCCACCGGCGGCGTGCACCGCGTACATCGCG
The DNA here is from genome assembly GCF_001942325.1 of Gordonia sp. CNJ-863. Lineage (NCBI taxonomy): Bacteria > Bacillati > Actinomycetota > Actinomycetes > Mycobacteriales > Gordoniaceae > Gordonia > Gordonia sp. CNJ-863. Next base: position 65,750 of record NZ_MKKG01000077.1, on the reverse strand, counting down.
GTGACCTGGTCCAGCGAACGCCGCATCCGCAGCGCCACCAGGGAATCGGGTCCGACCCCGCGGGAGACGAGCCACCTCGCCAGCCGGTTGACGCGGCCGCCGAACTCCGCGTAGGTCAGGGTGACGTCGCCGGCCGTGATCGCCGGGCTGTCGGCGAACCGGGCCGCGGAGTCGGCGAAGAGCGACGCGAGTGTGGCGGTGGAGTCGACGGCGTGCGCGGTCTCGTTGCACCGCAGCAGGACCGCATCGCGTTCGGTGTCGTCGAGGAGGTCGACCTCGTGGACCAGCCGTGCGGGATCCTCGGCGAGCGCGCTGAGCATCCGCACCAGGCGTTCGCCGAAGCCGGCGACCGTCGACGCGTCGAACAGGTCGGTGGCGAAGGTGATCCCGCCGCGGAGTCCGGCCGGCGCTCCGCTCGCGTCGTAGGTGTCCGACACCGTGACCTGCAGGTCGAACAGGGACATCCCGGTGTCTGGCTCGACGGCGGACACCGACAGCTCCGGCAGTTCGATGTCCGCCGAAGAGATGTTCTGGAACGCCAGCATCACCTGGAACAGCGGGTTGTAGGCGTCGGACCGAACCGGATTGAGTTCCTGCACAAGTCGTTCGAACGGGACGTCCGCGTGCCCGAAGGCCGCCAGATCGGTGTCCCGCACGTCGTCGATCAGCTCGCGCAGGGTCATGTCCTGGCGCAGTTGAGTGCGGAGGACGAGCGTGTTGACGAACATGCCGATCAGGTCGTCGAGTTCGCGTTCGCCGCGACCGGCGTACGGGGTGCCGATCGCCACGTCGTCGGTCGCCGCGAGTCGCGCCAGCAGTGCGGCCAGCGCCGCATGGAAGACCATGAACAGCGTCGTGTTGTGTGCACGGGCGACCTGCTGCAGAGCAGCGTGCAGGCCGGCGTCCACCGTCAGCGGGACGTTGCCACCGGTGTAGGACTGCGTCGGCGGCCGCGGACGGTCGGCGGGCAGTTCGAGCAGGGCTGGCGCGTCTGCCAGTTGCTTTGTCCAGTAGTCGATCTGGGCGCGGAGCAGCGAGTCGGGGTCGTCGGTGGCACCGAGGACCACACGCTGCCAGATCGCGTAGTCCGCGTACTGCACCGGCAGCGGTTCCCAGCCGGGTTCGTCACCGTTGGAGCGTGCCGCGTACGCGTTCATCAGGTCCCGGGCGAGGGGCGTCAACGAGGAACCGTCGGCACCGATGTGGTGGATGACCACCGCGAGCACCCACTCGTCGTCGCCGGGCGAGAACAGCCTGATCCGCACCGGGACCTCCGACGTGACGTCGAAGGGCTGGGCCAGCAGCTGCGACATCGCCCGCGGCAACTCCGATTCGGGCACCGAGGCGACGACCACGGGCACGCGGTCGGTGGCCGGCGGCAGGATCACCTGTGTCGGTTCGGCATCCATGTACGGGTAGACCGTGCGCAGGATCTCGTGGCGGGCGACCACGTCGCCGATCGCCGCCTGAAGGGCGTCGACGTCCAGGTGCCCGGACAGCCGGACGACGATCGGGATGCTGTACGCCGGCGAGTCGGGCTCGATCCGGCTGAGGAACCACATCCGCTGCTGCGCGTACGAGAGCGGGATGCGGTCCGGCCGATCCAGCGATCCCAGCGGGATCCGGCCGATGGCCGTGTGGGATTCGGCTCGGACCGCCAGCTTCGACACCGTCGACGCCTCGAAGATCATCGACACTCCGACGTTGGTGCCCAGGGCCGCGCCGATCCTCGACACGACGCGGGTCGCGGCGAGGCTGTTGCCGCCGAGATCGAAGAAGTCGTCGTCGGCACCGACGCCGCCCTCGATCCCGAGGACATCGGCGAAGACACCCGCCACGATCTCCTCCACCGGGGACGCCGGGGCGCGGAAGCGACGGGTCGCGATGAGGGGTGCGGGGAGGGCCTTGCGGTCGAGTTTGCCGCTCGGCGTCAGCGGGATCTCGTCGAGCACCATGACCGCGGCCGGGACCATGTAGGGCGGCAGCGAGTCCAGGAGAAGCGCACGCAGCTTCTCCCCCGAGATGACCTCACCGGGAGCGGGCACGACGTAGGAGACCAGGCGCATGCCGACCCCGCTGTCGCGCCGCGGCACCGTGACCGCGAACGACACCCCGGGATGCTCACCCAGTGCCGAGTCGATCTCGCCGAGCTCCACCCGGAAACCGTGAATCTTCACCTGGAAGTCGTTGCGTCCCAGGAACTCCAGCGATCCTTCCGCATTCCAGCGGACGACATCGCCGGTACGGTACATCCGGTCGCCGGGCTCGCCGAAGGGATGGGCCACGTACCGCGACGCGGAGACACCGGGGCGGTTCAGGTAGCCCCGGGCCAGTGCCGGACCGGCCAGGTAGAGCTCGCCGGCCACGCCGACCGGCACGGGCTGCATCCGCGGATCCAGGACCAGTGCCTGCATCCCGGCCAACGGCGTGCCGATCGTCGAGCGCTCCCCCGCGTTCAGCGGTTCGGTCGCGGTCGCGACGATCGTGGTCTCGGTGGGGCCGTACAGCACGCGGAACCGGCGGGCACGGGCCGGATCGTCGCCCACCCAGCGGGTGATCAGATCCGTCGGCACCTCGTCGCCGCCGGACATCACCTCGCGCAGGTCGTCGAGGCCCTCGGGATCGACCGACGCCAGGGCGGCGGGCGTCACGAACGCGTGGGTGACGCGCTGATCGCGGAGGAAGTCGCCGAGCTCGTTGCCGCCGCGGACGTCGGTGGGCGCCACCACGAGCGCCGAGGACGAACTGATCGACAGCAGGATCTCGAGCAGGGAGGCGTCGAAGGACGGCGACGCGAAATGCAGGACCCGGGAGGTGGGACCGCTCTCGGGATCGACGAACAGCGAGGACAGGTAGTCGGCGACCCCGGCGTGGCTGACCGCGACTCCCTTGGGCACACCGGTCGATCCGGAGGTGAAGACGACCCAGGCCGTGTTCTCCGCACGTACCGGCCGGATGCGATCGGCCTGCCCGACCTCGCCGTCGTCGAGCGCGTCGATGCGCGCGGCGTCGGCCGGATCGTCGACGACGACCCAGTCGATGGTCCCGGGGAGTCCCGCGCGTGCGCCGAGCGTCGTGATGCCCAGCGACGCACCGGAATCGGTGACCATCTGGTCGATGCGGGCAGTCGGGTAGTGCGGGTCGACCGGCACGTAGGCGGCACCGGACTTGACCACGGCCCACCAGGCGACCACGGAGTCCAGGGACCTCTCGACCGCGACGGCGACCGGCCGTTCCGGCGCCGCACCCAGTCGGATGAGGTGGCGCGCCAGGCGATTCGAGCGACGGTCGAGTTCGGTGTAGGTCAACTCGACTCCGCCGGCAACGATCGCGGGACCGCGCGGGTTGCGGCGGACGGCGGCGGCGAAGACCTCCGGCAGGAGCACCGGCGGCGGTCCCTCGGCGGCGAGCCGCGGGCGGCCGACGCGGGACAGCAGGTCGGTACGTTCCGCGGCGTCGAGCCAGTCGATCTCGCCGACGGGGGCGTCCGGATCGTCGACGATCGCTTCCAGCACCCGGCACAGTCGCTTGACGAAGCCCTGGACCGTCTCGGGGTCGAAGAGGTCGTTCGCGAACATCATCGCGCCGGAGATGCCCTTGGCGGCACCGTTCTCGCCGTAGGAGTCGGCGACCACGAGTTGCAGGTCGAACTGGCAGACACCGGTGTCGGCCTGCGCGCGGGACACGGTCACCTCGGGTAGCGCGACGTCGACCTTCGAGAGGTTCTGGAAGGCCAGCGCCACCTGGAACAGCGGATGGTGCGCCGTCGAGCGCTGGGGATTCAGTTCTTCGACGATCCGCTCGAACGGGACGTCACCGTGCTCATAGGCGTGCAGGTCGGTGTCCCTGACCTGACCCAGCAGGTCGACGAAGGACTGCTCACGGTCGAGCGGCGTGCGGAGGGCGAGAGTGTTCACGAACATCCCGACCAGCGGTTCGAGTCCGGGCTCACCACGACCGGCGACCGGGGTGCCGATGACGATGTCGTCACCACCACTCAAGCGGCCGAGAAGCGTTGCGAGCGCGGCGTGCAGGACCATGAACAAAGACGCGTTCCGCGACCGTGCGAGTTCCACGAGGCGGTTGTGCAGTCGCGCGTCGATCTCCACCGGGACGTGACCGCCGGACAGGCTCGCGACCGCGGGCCGCGGACGGTCGGTGGGCAGATCCAGCACATCCGGGATCTCCGCCAGCGTCGACCGCCAGTAGTCCAGCTGGGCGTGCATGAGGGACTGCGGATCGTCGGGCTCCCCGAGGACCCGCCGCTGCCACAGCGCGTAATCGGCGTACTGGACCTCGAGCGGTTCCCAGGCGGGTTCCTGGCCTTCGAGCCGGGCCGCGTAGGCGACCATGACATCTCGTGCCAGCGGCGCCATGGACTGCCCGTCACCCGCGATGTGGTGGACGACGAGGACCAGCAGGAACTCTCCGGCCTGGTGCAACCGGCCTCCGACAGCCTTGCCGGGCTCGTCGATACGCAGGAGGCCCACCCGGATCGGCACCCTGGTGGTCACGTCGAAGCCGCGACGCACGAACTCGGTCACCACTTCTTCGACCGCACTCTCGGGCACGTACCGCACCTCGACGGCGGCCGCGACGTGGTCCAACACCACCTGGTGCGGTTCACCGGCGTCGTCGGGGTAGATCGTCCGCAACACCTCGTGGCGGCCGATCACGTCGGCGAGCGCGTCCTCCAGCGCCGCGATGTCGAGGCGTCCGGTCAGCTTCAGCAGCACCGGGATGTTGTAGGCGGGCGACTCCGGCTCCATGCGGTTGAGGAACCACATGCGCTGCTGTGCGAGCGACAGCGGAATCCGCTCCGGTCGCGGACCGGGGATCAGCGGGGCACGCTGTCCTTCCTGCAGCGATCCGGCCAGGGCGGCCAGGGCCGACACGGTGGGGGCCTCGAACAGGGTACGCACCGGGACACGGACTCCCAGCGCCGCACCCACCCGCGCCGCCACCACCGACGCGCTCAGCGAATCGCCGCCGAGGGCGAAGAAGTCGTCGTCGGCACCGACCCGGTCGATCTCCAGCACCTCTTCGAAGGCGGTGGCCACCGCGGACTCCGCGGGATTCGACGGTGCCCGGAATTCGGTTGCCGCGAACGCGGGTTCGGGCAGCCGACCCCGGTCCAGCTTGCCGGTCGGGGTCCGCGGGACCTCATCGAGTACGACGACCGCGGCCGGGACCATGTACGCCGGCAGACTCTGCGACAGGAAATCCCGCAGTTCGTCGCCGGACAGTTCCTCGTCCGGCGCGGCCACCACGTAGGACACCAGCATCTGCGGCATCCCGTTGTCGCTGCGGGCGACGGTGACCGCGTAGGCGACGTCGGACCGGCCGCCGAGAGCCGCGTCGATCTCGCCGATCTCGATCCGGGTGCCGCGGATCTTGACCTGGAAATCGTTGCGTCCCAGGTACTCCAGCTGATCGTCGACGGTTCGCCGGACCAGGTCGCCGGTGCGGTACATCCGCTCGCCGGTGTCACCGAACGGGCAGGCGACGAACCTGGCCGCAGTCGTCGTCGGCTTCCCGACGTAGCCGTCGGCCAGTCCGGGCCCGAAGAGGTAGAGCTCGCCGACGACACCCTGGGGTACCGGGCGCAGCCACGTGTCGAGCACGGCACCGGCGACCGGTCCGATCGCGCGGCCGATGGTCACCGGGCCGTGCGTATCGAGCGGTTCGCTCGCCGTGGCCCAGATGGTGATCTCGGTGGGACCGTAGATGTTGATCATCTTGCGTCCCGGCGCCCACCGGGCGACCAGCTCCGGGCCGACCGCCTCACCGGCGGGTGCGAGCACGCGCAGCGTGTCGAGATCCGCCTCGGGCACGGTCGACAGAGCCGACGGCGTCACCACCGCGTGCGTCACGTGTTCGCGGCGGATCAGTTCGGCCAGCTCGGGGCCGCCGTACACGTCGGGTGGTGAGACCACCAGGCGTCCGCCGGCACCGTGGGCCATCAGCAGCTCGAACACCGAGGCATCGAAGCTCGGCGAGGCCACCTGGAGAACACTCGCGGTGTCGTCGGCGAACAGGACGCGGTGCTGCGCCTCGACGAGCCGGGCGAGACCGCGGTGGCTGATCAGCACACCCTTCGGCATCCCGGTCGAACCGGAGGTGTAGATCACGTAGGCCGTCTGACCGATCCGGATCGGACCACCGCGCTCCGCGTCGGTGATCGGTGCGTCCGATTCGGCGTCGAGCAGGCACGGGTGCCGTTCGTCGTCGAGTTCGAGCCACTCGATGCCGGGGGGCACGCCGGGACCGTCCAGGGTAGCGGTCCCGGCGTGCGTGAGACCCAGCCTGACATCGGCATCGGAGAGCAGGTATCCGATCCGTTCAGCAGGCAGGGTCGGGTCCACCGGCAGGAATGCCGCGCCCGTCTTGGCCACCGCCCAGATGGCGACGACCGCGTCGAGCGATCTCGGCAACACACTGGCGACCACATCTTGTGATCCGACTCCCCGGCGCAGGAGGAGTCTGGCCATTCGGTTCGACCGCTCGTCGAGCCAGCGGTACGACACCGACGCGCCACACGTCACCGCGATGGCGTTCGGTTGGCGGGCAACGGATGCGGCGAGGATGTCGGGCAGCGTCGCCGGCCGGAGATTCCGCGGTGACGCAGGCAGATCCAGTTCGCCACCGCCGTGCGCGAGCACACCCAGGCGGGTGTCCGGGTCGTCGGCGATCCGGGCCAGGCACTCGACGAAGAGGTCGAGGATCTCCCGCGCCCGGGTGGGGTCGTAGTCGCTGCGGCGGAAGCGCAACGTGATCGACAGACCCGGCTCCCCCTCTCCCACATCGTTCTTCGGTGCGACGACGAGACTCAGCGGATACGGGGTGGCATCGACGCCGGTGATCCCGTCGACGCGGAGTCCCGCCGAGGACACGAGCTCCTGCAGGGTCGACTCGCGAAGCGGGAAGGACTGGAAGGCGAGCGCGGTGTCGAACATCTCCGAGTGCCCCACCGCCCGGTGGATGGCCGGGAGTCCCACGTAGTGATGGTCGAGCAGTTCGGCGTTGCTGTCCTGGGCACCGACCAGCAGGTCGCGCAACGACGCCGCGGGATCGAGCCGGACCCGGACCGGGACGGTGTTCAGGAACATGCCGAGGGCCTGCTCGACGCCCGGCAGTTCCGGCGGTCGTCCGGCGACGGCCGAGCCGAGGATCACGTCGGTCTCGCCGGTCAGCACACGCAGGACGAGTGCCCACGCCGTCGACACCGCGGTGCCGACGGTCACCGCGGAATCGGCTGCCACGGAACGCAACCGCAGGAACTCCTGGGCGGGCAGCTCCGCGCCGACCTCGCCGGCCAGATCACCCGACATCGCCGGGTCGCGCCGGCTGACGCGGGTGGCTCCCTCGACGTCGGCGTAGGCCCGAGTCCATGCGGCGATGGACGCCTCGTGGTCCTGCCGGGCCAGCCAGCGCAGGTAGTCGCGGTACGAGGGCGCGGACCCGGCGTGCTCGATCCGCTCCGGCTCGCCGTAGAACTCGAGGAGTTCGCCGATGAGCAGCGGCATCGACCAGCCGTCGAGGATCACGTGGTGATTGGTGATGTGCAGTTCGAACGCCTCGGCGTCGAGACGGATGAGGGTGAACCGGATGAGCGACGGGATGCTCAGGTCGAAGCCTGCATCCGCGTCCTCCACGGCGATGCGCTCGGCCTCCTCCCCGGCCCGGTCGGCGGGCCGGTCGGACAGGTCGATCTCGCGGAAGGCGACCTCGGCGTGGCCGACCACGACCTGGCGTGGGCCACGGGAGGTCTCGACGAAACCCGCACGCAGGATGTCGTGCCGGTCGACCAGTGCCTGCGCGGCTCGACGCAGCCGCGACCCGTCGAGGTACCCGGACAACCGGATCGTCGACTGCACGGTGTAGTTGTCCGCCGTGTCCGGGTCGAGCGTGGAGTGGAAGTGGATGCCGGACTGCGTCGGCGACAGCGGCCAGATCTCCGACAGTTCCGGGTAGCGGTGATGGAGGAGCTCCGCATCCGAGTCGCACACGTCAGCGAAGTCGCCGGCGGAGAGCACATCGTGATCGTCGAGACGGGACCCCACCGCGGCGACCGGCCGGCCGGCGTCGTCATGTCCGGCGCTGTCCGGGTCCACCAGCGCTGCCAGCGCGGCGACCGTCTTGGCCTCGAAGACCTGGCGGCCGGTGATGTCCAGTCCGGCCGACTTGGCCAGGGCCACCAGTTGCATCGAGACGATGGAGTCGCCGCCGAGGGCGAAGAAGTTGTCGTCGGCGGTCACCGTCTCGAGGTTCAGTGCCTCGGCGAAGAGTCGTGCGATGAGCTCCTCGGTGGGTGTCGACGGCGCTCGGCCGCCGGCACTCTCGGCGCGGAAGTCCCACGCGGGGAGGGCCTTCCGGTCGACCTTGCCGGTGCGGGTCACCGGCATCGCCGGTAGCTCGAGAATGGCGGTCGGAACCATGTAGCGCGGCAGCGATTCCGCGAGATCCGCTCGTAACGCGGTGACGTCGAGCTGCTCCCCCGGCGTACCGACGACGTAGGACACGATGACCGGCTGGCCGGTCGGGCCCGGCTGGACCAGGGTGGCGGTCTGCGCCACGGCGTCGTGCCGCGCGAGATGGGCGTCGATGTCCCCGGTTTCGATCCGCAGTCCGTGGATCTTGACCTGCTGGTCGTTGCGTCCCAGGTAGTCCAGTTCGAGTCCGTCGCGCCCGCGGATCCACCGCACCTGGTCACCGGTGCGGTAGATGCGTTCGCCGGTCGCCGACCGCGGATCGGCGACGAACCGGGATGCGGTGAGGCCGGGGCGGCCGAAGTACCCGCGGGCCAGACCCGGTCCGCCCAGGTACAGTTCGCCGGCCACGCCGACCGGAACCGGACGCAGCCACGCGTCGAGCACCACCGCGGACACTCCGCGGACCGGTTCGCCGATGGTCACCGGCTCCCCGGGCTGCAGATCGTCGGCCGCGGTGGCCCAGATGGTGGTCTCGGTGGGTCCGTAATGGTTCATCAACCGGCGGCCGGGTGCCCAGCGGTTCACGATGTCCGCGCCGGTGGCCTCGCCGACCACCGCGATCGTCGCCAGCGACGGCACCCGTGCGGGGTCCATCGTGTTGAGGGCGGTCGGCGTGATGATCGCGTGCGAGATCTGTTCGGCCCGAACCAGTTCCTCGAGATCGACGCCGCCGTAGACATCCTGGGGCGCCACCACCAGGCAGGCCCCGTTGCCATGGGCGAGCAGGACCTCGGAGACGCAGGCGTCGAAACCCGGGGAGGCCACCTGCAGGACTGCCGAACCTGGCAGTACACCGAAATAGTCGGCGAGTGCGGTGACCCGGTCCCGCAGCCCCCGATGGGCGATGTGGACCGCCTTCGGCCGCCCGGTCGACCCGGAGGTGAAGATCAGGTACGCACTGCTGTCGGCCTCCACCGGGGTCGTCGACCACTCCGCCTTCGCCCCTTCGTCATCCGACCGGCCGGCGGCGTCGAGGACGAGCCAGTCCACGGAATCCGGGAGGTTCTTCGTGACCTCCTCGACCGTGATGCCGAGCGTGCAGTGAGAATCGGCCAGCAACTCGGCCAGGCGGTATGCGGGGTTGCCGGGATCGAGGGCGACGAAGGCCGCGCCCGACTTGGCCACCGCCCACATGGCAACGATCAACTCGACCGACCGCGGGAGCGCCAGCGCGACGAAACCCTCGGGTCCGGCGCCGCGGCGCATGAGTTCACGGGCGACACGATCGGCCCGTCGGTCGAGCTCCCGGTACGTCAGCGTGTTCTCTCTCGAACGCACGGCCGGCATGTCGGGGTGGCGGCGCGCGGTGTCGGACAGGATGCCCCGGAGTGTCCGCGGTGTCATGGCCGGCGGCCCCTCGACGCGGGCCAACTCCGCCCATTCGGTGTCCCAGCACGGAGAGACCGTCGCGACCTTCCGGCCCGGGTCCGCCGCGATCTGACCCAGCAGCATGACGAAGCGCTCGAGCAACAGCCCTGCGGACTGCGCGTCGAGACGATCGGAGGCGTACTTCAGGATCAGCTCGTACTGCCCCGGCTCGCTTCCGGCCCGCGACGGCCGCGGCGGCGTGACCTGGAGGCTGACCGGATACGGCGTCGCATCGTGAGCGACGACGCCCTTCCACTGCAGCCCGGCATCCGCGAGCGCACCCGCCACACCTTCGGCGTCGATGGGATAGGACTCCAGAACCGTAGCGGTGTCGAAGATGTCGGCCATCCCCGCGGCCCGCTGGAGCTCGGCGAGGCCGATGTTGCGGTGATCGAGCATGGCGGCCTGTTCGGCCTGCGCCCGCGTGAGCAGCTCGGTGACGGTCTCGTCGGGATCGAGCCGGACCCGCACCGGCAGGGTGTTGATGAACAGGCCGATCATCCGCTCGATCCCCGCGATGTGGGCCGGACGATCGGAGACCGTGTTGCCGAACACCACGTCCGACCGACCGGTCATGGCGGAGAGCAGCAGCGCCCAGGCCACCTGGATGGCGGTGTTGGGGGTGACGCCGTGGGCGCGACCGAGTCCGAGCACCGCGTCGGTGGTTGCGGCATCGAGGTCGAGGTCGACCTGTGCGACCTCGGCGGTGGCGACCCGCTCCGGATTGCCGGTCAGTCGCGTCGGGCTCTCGATGTCGGCCAGCATCTCCTCCCAGGCCTCGACCGTCGCCGCGTGATCCTGGGAATCCAGCCACTGCAGGTAGTCCCGGAAGGACCGCGGTGTGGGCAGCCCGACCGCGGCGCCGTCCGTCGAGTCGGTGATGTAGAGCGCCAGCAACTCCTGGACGACCAGCGGCATCGACCAGCCGTCGAGCACGATGTGGTGATTGGTCAGCAGGAGCATGAACTCGTCGTCGTCGACCCGGATGAGGTGGAACCGCATCAGCGGTGGCCGTGTCAGGTCGAAGGGGGTCGCCGACTCGGTGATCAGCCGACGCAGTTCGCGGTGCCGCTCCCCGGGATCGGCGATGCCGGTGAGGTCGGAGTCCGTCCAGTCGACGGCCACGTCATGCAGCAGGAGCTGGCGCGGACCGGCGGCGGTCTCGACGAAGGCGACGCGCAGGCTGTCGTGACGGTCGATGAGCGCCTGTGCGGCGCGCCGCATCCGCTCCGGCCGCAGCGATCCGCCGAGGGTCAGTTCGGCCTGCACGACGTAGCCGTCCGCGCCGCTGACACCGCCGGCGGCGTTGGTGTCGATACCGTCGTAGGTGGCGTGGAACAGGAGCCCGGCCTGCAGTGCCGTCAGCGGCCAGACGTCGACCATCGAGGGGTGATCGCGCAGCCAGCCGTCGATCTCGTTTTGCGTGGTCTCGACGAGCGGGAAGTCCGACGGGGTGTACCCGCCGGCGTCGTCGGCCCGGGCATGGCGGGCGAGTGCCTCGAGTGCCTGCACCCACAACTGCGACAGTTCTTCGACCGCGGCGCGGTCGAGCACCAGCGAGGCGAACTCCCACACCGCGTCGAGTTCGAGGCCGTCCGAACCCGGCTCGGCGATCGCGTTGATGTCCAGGATCGCCGGGAGGGCCATCCACGGGTCGGCGGTGCCGGCCAGCGCGTCGAATTCACGCGACGGCGTCCACGGCCCGAAGACGTCGCGGGTGCCCGCGCGGCCCAGGTAGTTGAAGCTGATCTGCGGTTCGGGACGGTTCTGGAGTGCGTTGCAACCGACCGGGTCCAGGTGCCGCACCATGCCGTAGCCGATGCCGTTGTCGGGCACCGCGCGCAGGGACTCCTTGACCCGCTTGATCGCCGTACCGGCGGCCGTCCCGCCGGCGAAGGCGTCGTCGAGGTCGAGGTCGTCCAGGTCGAGCCGGACGGGGAACCGCGAGGTGAACCAGCCGACCGTCCCGGTCAGATCGGCGCCGGGGACGGCCGACTCCTCACGGCCGTGTCCTTCGAGTGCGATCAGTTCGCCGCCCAGAGCCTCGCCGTGCAACGAGCGCCAGCGGGCGAGCGCGAGTCCCAGCGCCGCGAGCAGCGGGTCGTTGGGGCTGCCGTGGAACCGGCCGGGGATGGTCGTGACGATCGTCTCGGTGACGTCGGCGGGGATGCGCATCCGCACGCGTCCCGCGGTGGCGGTGACGTCCCGGTCGGGTTGGAGTGCGCGGTCCCCGAGCGGGCGGTCGCCGGCCGCGAGGGTGTTCGACCAGAGGTCGAGCTCGGCGGCGGTACGGCCGGAGGACCGCTCGACCAGGCCGTGGACCCAGCGACGCACGGAGGTCGTCGGCGTGCTGAGCTGTGGTTCGCCGCCCGCGGCGATCTGACCGTGGGCGACCGCGAGGTCGCTCAGCAGGATGCGCCACGACACGCCGTCGACAGCGAGGTGGTGGATGACCAGCCACAGCAGGTCCGGCTTCGAGCCGTCGCGGTCGCGCAGCCAGACGAATCGCGTCAGCAACCCGGCGCGCGGGTCCAGCAGATCGGCGGCCGCTTGTAGTTCCCGGTCGATCTCGTCGGCGTCGCGACGCTCCAGCCACACCTCGGTCAGCGTCTCCTCGACGTCGACCGACCCGTGCTCCCGGACCTCGACGAACCCCTCGCCGGCGTGGTCGCGCAGGACCGCGCGCAAGATGTCGTGGCGGTCGACGAGAGCGCCGAGAGCGCGCACGAGGTCGGGTCGCCGGAGATCGTCGGGGAGCTCGATCAGCGCGGCCTGTGCGAAACGGTCGATGTGTCCCCGCTCGAGCATCGCGTGCATGATCGGCGCCAGCGGGAACGAACCCACGCCTGCGCCGGGGAGTTCCCGAAGGGTGTCGTCGGCCGACGCGTCGGTCGCCCGTACCGCGAGAGCCGCGACGGTCTTGCACTCGAACACGTCCTGGGTCGAGAACGCCAGCCCGGCGGCCTTGGCCCGGCCCACGAGTTCGATCGAGGAGATGCTGTCGCCGCCGAGGACGAAGAAGCTGTCGTCGGCACCGACCTCGTCGACACCGAGGACCTCGGCGAACAGCTGTGCCAGCCGGTATTCCCCGGGCGTCGACGGTGGCCGTCCGGTGCGGGCGGCCGCGAAGACCGGAGCAGGCAACGCCTTCCGGTCGACCTTGCCGAACGCGTTGAGCGGCAACGCGTCGAGCGTGGTGATCACCGCCGGGACCATGTGCGGCGGAAGCGATTCGCGGGCGAACCGACTCAGCTCGGAGACATCGATCCGATGGTCGCGGACGGGCGACACGTACGACGCGAGCACCGTCGCGCCGGCGTTGTTGCGAACCGGCACGGTGATCGACGCCTCTACGTCGGGGTGGCCGACGAGAGCCGCGTCGATCTCGCCGGGCTCGATCCGGTAGCCACGGATCTTCAGCTGGAAGTCGGTGCGACCCAACAGTTCCAACGACAGCGCGGCCGGACTGCCGACCCAGCGGGCGAGATCGCCGGTGCGGTACATCCGTTCGCCGGGCTCGCCGTGGGGGTTGGCGACGAACCGGCCCGCGGTCTGCGCGAACAGATTCGCGTAACCGCGCGCGAGACCCGGCCCCGCCAGATACAGCTCGCCTGCGGTACCCATCGGGACCGGCTGCAGCGCGGGGTCGAGGATCATCATCGACGCACCGCGCACCGGACGGCCGACCGTCAGGTCCTCGGCCGGGTCGATGACACTGCTCGCCGCGGTGATGGTCGCCTCGGTCGGCCCGTACTCGTTGATCATCCGCGCACACCGCGTCCAGCGTTCGACGATGCGCGGCGCGGTCTTGTCGCCGCCGACCATGACGGCCCGCAGGTCGGTCAGGGCTTCCGGCTCGACGGTGGCCAGCATCGCCGGCGTCAGCGTCAGGTGGGTGACACCCTCGTCGGCCAGCAGGCGGGTGAGGCGCTCCCCGCCGATCACGTCCGGCGGCACGACGATCAACGCGGACCCGTTCGCGAAGCAGGTCAGCAGCTGTTCCATCGACGCGTCGAAACTCGGGGAAAGGGCATAGGACACCCGTGATCCCGAGTCCAGGCCGTAGACCTCGGATCGGTCGGAGATGAGGTTCGCGAGGCCGTTGTGCGTGACCTGGACGCCCTTCGGCACACCGGTCGATCCGGAGGTGTAGGTGATGTACGCGACGTTGTCCGCACGCAGCGGACGGATGCGGTCGCGGTCCCCGATCACTTCGTCCGGGGCGAGGGCGGCCCCCTCCCCGAGACCGCCCTCGCCGTCGACGATCACCGTGGGCATCGACTCTGGGAGCCGGTCGGTGAATTCGTCGCCTGTGATGGCCACTTCGGCGCCGCTGTCGGCGACGATGTGCTCGATACGCTTGCGTGGGTAGTCCGGGTCCACCTGAACGATGGCAGCCCCGGACTTCGCAACCGCCCACGCGGCGGCGACGGACTCGGCAGACCGTCTGAGAAGAATCGCGACCGACGTGTCCGGCCCGCAGCCCATGTCGATCAGGCGGCGCGCCATCCGGGACGACACGGCGTCGAGTTCCCGGTAGGTCAGCCGGCGGCCGTCCGACGCGATCGCGACGTGGTCGCCGTTACGCGCCACACTGTCGGCGAGGATGTCCGGGAGAAGCTGCGGCGCAACATCTTCCGAACCGCGCACGGGCAGGAGCGCGTCACGCTCGTGCTCGTCGAGCAGCTCGAGCAGGCCCACCTGGTCGTCCGACGCGCCTTCGAGGAACTCGTGCAGGAACATCAGGAACCGACGGTGATGGTCGGCGAGCTCGGCGGGCGTGTAGACGTTCGGATTGCCCTGGAAGTCGATGTGCGTGCTGTCGTGACCCGCACCGGGATAGATGTTGACGAAGAGGTCGGAGGTCGGGCCGGACGTCAGCACGTGCAGGCGACCCGCCACGTCGCCGAACACGACCTCGCTGTCGATCATCATCAGGTTGACGGCCGGACCGAACGACGACGCCTCGTCGCGCGCGATCCCCATGTCGCGGAAGATGTCTTCTTGGCGGTAGCGCTGCCGCCGGAGTGCGCTCAGCAGCTCCCCCTTCACGGCGGTGACGACCTCGTCGAGCGTGCAGCCCGCGACCGGGACCCGCAAAGGCACGACGTTCGCGACCATGCCGCCGGAGCGTCGCAGGACTGCCGAATGCCGCCCCGAGACCGGCAGGCTCAGGAGGACCTCGGGACTTCCGGTCATCCGGGCGAGGTAGACGGCGAAGGCGGCGACGATCACCGGGGTGACCCCACCGTCGTGCGACGCGTCGTCGAGGAGACGCGCGGTCTCCTCCGGCAGCGGCGTGCTCACGAGGGTCGGGTGCAGCGTGGGCTTACCGAGTCGGCCGGCGAGACTGACCACCGGCGGGGCACCTTCGAGGTGTTCGCTCCAGTACTTCCGGTCGTTCTCGTAGCGGGTCGACCCGGGATAGGACGCGTCCTGCTCGATGATGTCGGCGAGATCGCTTGCCTTGCAGGGTGGCGGCTCCTCACCGTGGATGCCGGCGTTGTACCGCTCGGTGATCCGCCGGACCATCGTGACCGCACCGAATCCGTCGAGAGCGATGTGGTGTGCACGCAGATACCAGAAGTAGTGGTTCGTCCCGACCCGATAGACGACGCTAGTCATGAGGTGGTCCACGAGGAGATCCAGCGGCCGCGAATAGTCCTCGGACATCAGACGATGCGCGGTCCCGACCGGGTCGGGCTCTTCACGCAGATCAAGGGTGTACACCGGGGCCCCGTACGCCTCGTCGACGTACTGTCGCGGCTCGCCGTCGACCTCGATCAGCCGCAGGTATCCGGAACCGAACTCTGTTCCGGTCGTCCGTGCGGCGTCCTCCAGCACGTCGGTGTCGAGTTCGCCTTCGATCTCCACGTACTGCGCCACCGAGATCGGCAGGTCACCCGCCACGTGCTGCGCGAACCAGATGCCCCGCTGCGCCGCGGACAGCGGCAAGGTGCCGACCCGTGACCGAGCACCCGAGTCATCGTCGAAGGTTGACTCGAAGTTCTTCTCTGAGATGGTCACGCGGCCTCCCCATGCGTCCTCATCGACTGCACCCGCCGAGCCTGGGGGCACAGCCCGGGCGGAATCGTCAGACCACAAATTGCCCGTCTCGCGCCTGAAGCGAGAATGGGCAATGCAGCCCCCCTGGATAGTTGTCGCCCCGCCGACAAGAACTGACCGTACTCTCGCGAAACTTTCCGCCACAACGATTTCCGAGAAGCTAGATCGGTCATACGACCCAGGAGAGAAAGGTCTCGGAATGATGACATCCGCCGATTGGTCCGATCGGATGACATTCTCCGGACCGGGTGTTTTTCCCGGACACCTCTGCATATCGCGCGCGACAGAAGCAGATTCGGATCCAGATTCACATCCGACCAGGTATGGTACTGAATCTGCCTGCAGGGGTATCGATTTCGAGTGGCAACCCGACTTGGATAATTGCCACAAATCGCCCATAGGGCTCAAATCGCGATTTCTTTAGATTGCGTAGCTAAAGGGTATGGAGAATTCTGCTAACGGCGCCGTGATCATTTCGATATTGAAGCTACACCTTCATTCCAAATCAGCACAGTTGGTCTCGATTCGGGGGTTGTCGTTTCAGGAAACGACACCGAGTCAAGCAATTGCCCTGGCATGGCGAACATATTGTTACGTTGCCGCCGAGGCCATCTGTCACTCACCGAGGGACTTTGGTCACCCGGTGAGGGTCGTCGGTCACGGGACACGGCGGCGTCATCGGCCGGCTCCTGCCCCGCCCGAGCCCGTCCGGCCTCCGTCGGGCCGGCCTCGGCGATGGCTGGCGCGCCGTCGATCGGTGACGCGACAACCCGATTAGGGTGGATTCATGGCAGGGCGCAGCATGGACTTCGATCCCATCGCCGAGGCACGGGACAACTGGACCGAGGCCGGGTGGGGCGACGTCGCCGACGGCATGGTCGCGGTGACCTCGGTGATGCGTGCCCACCAGATCCTGCTGGCCCGTGTCGAGGCCACGTTGCGCCCCTTCGATCTGAGCTTCTCCCGGTTCGAGCTCCTCCGACTGCTGGCGTTCTCTCGCCAGGGCGCGCTCCCGATCACCAAGGCCAGCGACCGCCTCCAGGTCCACGTCACCAGCGTCACCCACGCGATCCGTCGCCTCGAGGAAGGCGGCCTCGTCCGCCGCGTCCCACACCCGACGGACGGCCGCACCACCCTCGTCGAGATCACCGACCTCGGCCGCTCCACCGTCGAAGACGCCACCAAGACCCTCAACGAGAAGGTCTTCGCCGACGTGGGCATGACCGACGACGAGATGGCCGGCCTCGTCGGCGCCATCCAGTCGTTGCGGAAGCACAACGGCGACTTCTGATGTGTATGACGTTGTGCCCGGCTTCCGGGCTCAACGTCATACGGAACACCGCGGCTCATAACGCGGGAACCGATTCGGCGCCGCTCGCGTCCAATCCATCGTGGACATCACCGAACTGACCGTTCGTCGAGACGGTGTGTTCTCGGCCCAGGAGGCACGCGAGTGCGGCGTCAGCTCCTCATCGATCCAGCGCAAGGTGGCCGTCGGCGAATGGAAGGCCGTGGCGCGAGGCGTCTACCTCGTCAGCGGGCACGCACGGTCGGCGCGGGCGCAGGCACGGATCGCAGTGCTGTCGGTGCACAACGACGCGGTACTGGGTGGTGCTGCTGCCGCGTGGTGGCTGGGTCTCCACGATGCAGAGCCCCGCAAGCACGTCGTGTTCACCAAGACGCGTGGCGCCGCCCGGCGGTCGTCGGCGACGGCGCTGGCCCGATACCGGCCTCTCGATGACGCGGACATCACGGTGCACGAAGGGCTGCGGACCACAGCACCCTCGCTGACCGTCCTCGACGCGTCGCTCGACATCGGGATGAGCATCCTCGACTCGGCCCTGTTGACCAAGCGAGTCACGGTGGAAGACCTCGAGGCGGCGCACGCCCGCTACCCGAGGCGCCATGGCGCGACAAGCGCAGCGTCCTATCTGCGGCTCCTGGGAGATGGCGCGAGGTCGGAAGCCGAGAGACTGACCGCGAACCTGCTGTCGGCCGGTGGCGTCTCCGGCTGGATCGCGAACATGCCCGCCTACGGGTACATCATCGACTTCGCGATCCCGCACGTGAAGGTCGCAGTGGAGATCGACGGCTTCGCATTCCACCGCGACGCAGCCGCGTTCCGGCGAGACCGGTTGAAGCGGAACCTACTGGTCGCGAACGGGTGGACCGTCCTCAATTTCACCTGGGCCGACCTCGTCGAACGCCCGACAGAGATCGTGGACGAGGTCAGAGCCGCTCGTCAGCGCGCCGCCAGCTGAAAAGCAGTATGACGTTGTGCCCGTAAACCGGGCACAACGTCATAGAGAACCAGAGCAGGTGCTGCGACCTAGTGCAGCGAGGTGATGATCGCGCTGAAGTCGAGGTCACCGTGCTGCTCGGCGAAGCCGCGGTACAGCTGAGCGGCGTGGGAACCGAGCGGGGCGCGGGCACCGGTGCTGGCGACGGCGTCCATCGCGAGACCGAGGTCCTTGTTCATCAGTGCGGTGGCGAACCCCGGCTTGAAGTCGTTGTTCGCCGGCGAGGTCGGGACCGGGCCCGGGACCGGGCAGTTGGTCTCGATGGCCCAGCAGTTGCCGGTGGCACCGGTCACGACGTCGTAGAGCGCCTGCTCGTCGAGACCCAGCTTCTGGGCCAGGACAAAGGCCTCGCCGACGGCGATCTGCTGGACGGCGAGCAGCATGTTGTTGCACACCTTCGCCGCCTGGCCGGCACCCGCCGCACCGCAGTGGATGATCTTGCCGGCCATCGGGTCGAGGGTTCCCCGCGCCGCGGAGAAGGCCTCGTCCTCGCCGCCGACCATGAAGGCCAGCGTGCCCGCGGTGGCCCCCTTGACGCCACCCGACACCGGGGCGTCGACCTGCGCGAAACCGTGGTCGACGGCCCGGCGGTGGATCTCCCGCGCATCGTCGACCGAGATGGTCGACGAGTCGATGAAGAGCGCACCGGTCTGGGCGGCCGGCAGGACCTCGTCGTAGACCTTCTTCACGATGCCGCCGTTGGGCAGCATGGTGATCACGACCTCGGATCCGGACACCGCCTCGATGGCCGCGGGAAACGTCTCGATCCCGTTGGACTTGGCGGTCTCGATCGCCTCGGGCGACAGGTCGAACCCGCGGACGGTGTGGCCGGCCTTGACCAGATTGGCGGCCATCGGGCCACCCATGTTGCCGAGACCGAGGAAAGCGATCGTCGTCATTGTCATTGCTCCCTAAAGTGTTTGCCTGCGAAAACCATTGCGTTGGGCGCGAGTTCGCGTCAGCTCTCCCGGTAGCGGGACGCGATCGAACGGCCGAGGACGACCCGCATGATCTCGTTGGTCCCTTCCAGGATGCGGTGCACACGGAGGTCGCGGACGATTTTCTCGATTCCGTACTCGGACAGATACCCGTAGCCGCCGTGCAGCTGCAGTGCCTTGTCTGCGACGTCGTAGCAGCTGTCGGTGACGAATCGCTTGGCCATCGCACACTGCTCCACCTTGTCGGGGGAGTTGTCGTCGAGAGCGGTCGCCGCGTGCCACAGCATGAGCCGCGAGGTCTGCAGCGACGTCGCCATGTCGGCGAGCGTGAACCGGATGGTCGGCTCGTCGAGCAGCGAGTTGCCGAACGCACGACGACTCGAGACGTAGGCGGCCGCCTTGTCGAAGGCCGCCTGGGCGCCACCGAGCGACGACGCCGCGATGTTGAGCCGGCCGCCGTTGAGGCCGTTCATCGCGATGCCGAACCCGATGCCCTCGGTCTCGGCGAGAAGGTTCGACGCCGGGACCCGCACCTCGTCGAGGATGACCTGCGCGGTGGGCTGCGCGTGCCAGCCCATCTTGTGTTCCTGCGCACCGAAACTCAGTCCCGGGGTGTCCTTCTCGACCAGGAAGGTGGAGATGCCCTTGGGTCCGGCGTCGCCGGTGCGGGCCATCACCACGTACAGGTCCGACGACCCGGCACCGGAGATGAACTGCTTGACGCCGGTGAGGACGTACTCGTCACCCTGACGTTCGGCGCGGGTGGCGAGCGCCGCCGCATCCGACCCGGCTCCGGGTTCGGTCAGGCAGTAGCTGGCGATGGTCTCCATCGTCGCCAGCCGCGGCACCCACTTGTTGCGCTGCTCGTCGGTGCCGTAGTGGTCGATCATCCAGGCGCACATGTTGTGGATGGACAGGAACGACGCGACCGCCGGATCGGCGTAGGCCAACTGCTCGAAGATCCGCACGCCGTCGAGACGACGGAGTCCGCTGCCCCCGGCATCCTCGGAACAGTAGATGGCACCCATCCCCAGTTCGGCCGCCTCGCGGAGCTCGGCAACCGGGAAGTGTTTGGACGCATCCCATTCCAGCGCATACGGCGCCAGTTTCTTGGTCGCGAACGCCGCGGCGGTCTCGACGATGACGCGTTCGTCACCGTCGAGCCGCGCGACTGCGGCCTCGGCAAGTGTGGTCATATCTGTGGCCGCACTCAGTCCATCGTCGGGATGACGAACTCGGCGCCGTCCTTGATGCCGGACGGCCAACGGGTCGTGACCGTCTTGGTCTTGGTGTAGAACTGGATCGACGCCGGGCCGTGCTGGTTGAGATCGCCGAAGCCCGAACGCTTCCAGCCACCGAAGGTGTAGTACGCCACCGGAACCGGGATCGGCACGTTCACGCCGACCATGCCGACCTCGACCCGCGCGGTGAAGTCGCGGGCAGCGTCGCCGTCCTGGGTGAAGATCGCAACACCGTTGCCGTACTGGTGATCCGACGCGAGAGCGAGAGCCTCTTCGTAGTCGCCGGCGCGGACGATGGTGAGCACCGGACCGAAGATCTCGTCGGTGTAGATCGACATGTCCTTGGTGACCCGGTCGAACAGGGTCGGGCCGATGAAGAAGCCCTTCGAGATGTCGTCATCCCCGAAGGTCTGCTCGTTGCTGGTGCGCTCGCGGCCGTCGATGACGATCTCGGCGCCCTCGTCGACGCCCTTGGTGATGTAACCGCGGACGCGCTCGAGAGCGGCGGCGGTGACCAGCGGACCGTAGTCGGCCTTCGGGTCGAGGCTGTGGCCGACGCGCAGCGCGTTGACGCGATCGATCAGCTTGGCGCGCAGACGGTCTGCGGTCTCCTCACCGACCGGGACCGCGACCGAGATGGCCATGCAACGCTCGCCGGCGCTGCCGTAACCGGCACCGATCAGCGCATCGACGACCTGGTCCAGGTTGGCGTCGGGCATGATGATCGCGTGGTTCTTGGCGCCACCGAAGCACTGCGAACGCTTGCCGTGGGCGGCGGCGGTCGAGTAGATGTACTGCGCGATGTCGGAGCTGCCGACGAAGCCGAGGGCCTTGACGTCCGGGTGGGTGAGCAGCGCGTCGACCGCTTCCTTGTCACCGTGGACGACCTGGAAGACGCCGTCGGGAAGCCCTGCCTCGGTGAACAATTCGGCGAGGCGGACCGGCACGGAGGGGTCGCGCTCACTCGGCTTGAGGATGAAGGCGTTACCGCAGGCGAGCGCGGGGCCGGCCTTCCACAGCGGGATCATGGCCGGGAAGTTGAACGGCGTGATGCCGGCGACCACACCGAGCGGCTGGCGGATCGAGTGCACGTCGATGCCGCCGCCGGCACCTTCGGTGAACTCACCCTTGATGAGATGCGGGATGCCGATGGCGAATTCGATGACCTCGATGCCGCGCTGGATGTCGCCGAGGGCGTCGGCGTGGGTCTTGCCGTGCTCGAGCGACAGGGTGGTCGCGAGCTCGTCGGCGTTCTTGTTGACCAGGTCGACGAAGCGCATGAGGACGCGCGCGCGACGCTGCGGGTTCCACGCGGCCCATTCCTTCTGTGCCTCGGACGCGGTGGCGATGGCGGCGGCGACCTCGTCGGTCGAGGCGAGCGGCACCTGGGCCTGCACGGCACCGGTACTGGGGTTGAAGACGTCGGCGAAGCGGCCGCCCTCGGCGGTGACGCGCTTGCCGTTCAGGAAGTGCGGGATGGACGGGACAGCGGGAGCGGACACTTCAGATCACCTTTGATTCTTCTCTGGGGGTTGTCTGGTCGGGTCTTCCGGCCTCGACGGCCTTGACGTGTATTCGGAGCTTTCGGACCTGCCTCGCCGGCCTGTGAGCCGGCGGCGAGCGCCCCGATCCGGGAGTTCGGGGTTATGGCCTCTGTCACCACATAGTAGGACATCCAAGTATTTCTTCCAACCCCCTTCCCACCTGCGATTTAGCCACGGAGAGCGGGTTAGGCTAGCCTCTCTGGCGAAAAGCCGACGTCGAGAGGAGTTCTGCATATGTCGGTCGTCATCCTCTACGGAACCGAGACCGGAACGGGTGAGCTCGTCGCGGACGCGATCGCGGACGCGCTCAACCAGCACGATCCCTCGATCTACGACATGAGTGAGTACGCGGTCGAGGACCTCGATCCCGCCGACTTCCTGGTGATCGTCTGCTCGACCTACGGCGAGGGCGAGCTGCCCACCGGCGCCGAGCCGTTCGCCGACGAGCTCGAGAGCGTCAACCCCGACCTGAGCGGACTGCGCTTCGCCGTGTTCGGGCTCGGCGACTCGATCTACGACACCTTCAACCGCGGCGGCGAGATCGTCGCCGAGATGCTGACGAAGCGTGGCGCGGTTCAGGTCGGCGAGCACGCCCGCCACGACAGCTCGTCGTCGGTCAAGCCCGCCAAGCAGGCCGAGGAGTGGGCCGAGGGCATCGCGGAGCTGGTCGAGGGCTGATCGGAGCAGGCGGGCTCAGTACCGTCTGATCACGGCTCGATCATGCCGCCGACCGCCCAGCGGTCGGCGGCATCTCCGCTTCTGCGGCGACCGCCTGTTCGTATCCGCGGACGGCCGACAGTTTCGCCAGCTCGCACACCGCCCGGATCATGATCGCGAGCACGATGCCCAGGAACATCGCAGTGGGCACGGAGACGTTGAGGTTCTCGCCGAGCAGCAGCACGCCGAGCACCATCGCGACCGCAGGCTCGGCGACCGTCATCGACGGGAACGAGGTCTGCAGGTCACCCGCTCCGAAACCGAGCTGCTGCGCCACCACCGCACCGACCACGACCAGCACGAACAGGTAGATCTCCGGCTGGACGAAGGTGCGCCAGAACTCGTGGGTGATCTGATAGATCACCGCCTTGACCAGCAGCGCCGAGACCCCGAACATCGTGCCTGCGACGAGCCCGTAGAACAGTGCCTTGTAGTGCGGGCTGGAGCGCCGTGCCAGCAACACCAGGCCGACGACGATCCCGACGACTGCCCCGACCGTGGCCCACAGCAGGAGCGCATCCGGTCTTCGGAGTGACGGCTCCGGCCGGGAGACGAGGAGGAAGGTCGCGACGCAGGCGACCAGCACCCCACCCCACGCCCACTCGATCCGCGCGGGATGCCGGTGATCGGCCCAGGCCTCCAGTGGCAGCGCGAACAGCACGGCCAGCACGACGAGGGGCTGCACCAGCAGGATCGACCCGAGACCCAGCGCGGACGCCTGTAGGCCGAAGCCGCAGAGCGCGATGACGGCACCCACCCACCATCCGGCGGTGATCGCCCCGCTGACCCGCGACGCACGCTGCCGCAGCACGGTGCCGGCCGCGATCAACAACGCCGCCAGCACCGCCAGGAGCGCGGGTACCCAGGTGTGCACGTCCACAAGGGTAAGGGCGTCGCGGACCCCGCGCCCGAATCGGGCACCGGTCGGCGACGCTGCACCCGGTGTCGCAACGCCGGCAACCAGCGCCGACGGCGTACATTCGACAACCATGCGGTATCGGTCGGATCTGGAACGCCTGGCCACCCTCGACGCGGCCGCGATCGAGCGGGCCTGCGCCGACTGCACGACTCTGGACGAACTCATCGGTTGTGCCGTCGACGAACATCTCGAGTTCGATGCGCTGGCCGACGAGGCCGAGTTGCACGACGAGCACGAGCACGCCGCCTTCCTCCGCCAGGAGGCCGCGGCGTGGCGCGCGACCGTCCGCCTGCTGCGCACCATCGCCGCCGACCCCGACGCCTATCCGGCCGGATCCCGGCGCACCGGGATCGCATGAGCGGCATGCGGACGCTGATCCTGATGCGTCACGGCAAGTCGGGCTATCCCCCGGCGACGCGTGACCACGACCGTCCACTGGCCGAACGCGGCGATCGCCAGGCCGCTCTCGCGGGACGGTGGATGTCCGACGAGGGCCTGCGCGTCGACGCGGTGCTGTGCTCGACGTCGACCCGGACCCGCCAGACCCTCGAGCGGACCGGCGTCCGGGCGCCGGTCGCCTACGTCGAGGACATCTACGGCGGCGACGCCGACGACGTGCTGGAGGCCATCCGCATCCATGCGCCTGTCGAGGCGTCCACGCTGCTCGTCGTCGGTCACGAACCCGGGATGCCGCAGACCGCGCTCACGCTCGACCCCTCCGGTCCCATAGATCGGTTTCCGACATCCGCTTATGCGGTACTCACCGTGTCGCAGCCCTGGGATCGACTCGGTATGACCCCGGACCCCGACGCCCACCTCGTCGGCGTCCGGATACCCCGCGAGGAGTGACCTCGGCTGGTCGACGGAGACCCCGAGCGAGCATTGGAGCGCGAATGCGTGAGACCCAGCGGACCATCATCGACGTCCTGGGGGTCAAACCCTCGATCGATCCGGCCGACGAGGTCGAGCGGCGGGTGCGATTCCTCACCGACTACCTGGGCACGATCGGCGCCTCGGGGTATGTGCTCGGCATCTCCGGCGGCGTCGACTCGACCCTCGCCGGACGCCTGGCCCAGATCGCGGTCGAGCGCGTCCGCGCCGACGGTGGTGACGCGGTGTTCGTGGGCATGCGCCTGCCCTACCGGATGCAGCACGACGAGGACGACGCCGCGGCGGCCGTCGAGTTCGTGGCGGCCGACGAGACGCTGACCGTCAACGTCGCGCCCGGGGTGGACGCCCTCAACGACGAGATCTCGGAGGCGACGGGCACCGCGCTCACCGACTTCACCAAGGGCAACGCCAAGGCACGCCACCGCATGGTCGCCCAGTACGCGGTGGCCGGCGATCGCGGGCTCCTGGTCGTCGGCGCCGACCATGCCTCGGAGAACGTCACCGGCTTCTTCACCAAGTACGGCGACGGCGCCGCGGACATCCTGCCGCTGGCCGGTCTGAACAAACGCCAGGGCCGGTCGCTGCTGCGTCACCTCGGCGCGCCGCGGCAACTGTGGGCGAAGGTCCCGACCGCCGACCTGCTCGACGAGAAGGCGGGCCAGACCGACGAGGACGAGTTGGGCCTGACCTACGAGCACATCGACGACTACCTCGAGGGCCGCGAGGTCCCGGTCGAGACGGCGGAGAGGATCGAGGCGGCCTGGCACCGCAATCGCCACAAGCGCACGACGCCGGTCGAACTCGACGACACGTGGTGGCGGGCCTGACGACAGACATCGCGCCCACCGCACACCGCGCCGTTTACTGTTGTCGACGTGTCTGTCTACGCAAACGGCTTCGTTCGGGTCGCGGGTGCCGTGCCCGTCCTCACGATCGCCGAACCCGCCGCGAACGCCGCACGCACCATCGAGTTGATGCGGCAGGCCGCCGACGACGGCGCCGCGCTGGTGGTCTTCCCCGAACTCGGGCTGTGCGGCTACAGCGTCGACGACCTGTTCCACCAGGACGCGCTGATCGACGGCTGCCGCGTCGCGCTCGGTGAGATCGTCGCGGCCAGCAGGGGTCTCCGGCCGCTGGTCGTCGTGGGTCTGCCGATGGTCGTCGGCGACGGACTGTTCAACTGCGCGGCCGTGATCCGCGACGGGGCGGTGCTGGGCGTGGTCCCGAAGTCGTATCTGCCGAACTATCGCGAGTTCTACGAGCAGCGGTTCTTCTCCGCGGCCCGCGACGCGGTGCCCACCACGGTGACCGTCGAAGGCGAGGAGGTCCCGTTCGGGGCCGATCTGATCTTCGAGGCCGCCGATCTGCCCGGCTTCGCACTGCATGTGGAGATCTGTGAGGACGGTTGGGTGGCGATCCCGCCGAGCACCTGGGCCGCTCTCGGTGGCGCAACCGTGCTGGCCAATCTCTCCGGCAGCCCGGTCACCGTCGGCAAGGAGTCCTACCGGAAGAACCTGTGCACCGGCCATTCCGCGCGCACGATCTCCGGGCACGTCTATGTCGCTGCGGGTTACGGCGAGTCCACGACCGATCTCGCCTGGGACGGTGACGCCCTCATCACCGAGAACGGTTCCCTACTCGCACGGAGCGAACAGTTCGCGACCACCGATCAGGTGATCTCCGCCGACATCGACCTCGATCGGATCCGGCAGGAACGCATGCGGATGATCAGCCTGCGCGACCAGGCCGGCGACTACTCCGATCGCCTGAAGTCGTTGCGCCGCATCGGTTTCTCATTCGGCGAGCTGGGCGGCGACGACGATGTGCTGCGCCGTGTCGTGCCCCGGTTCCCCTATGTACCGGCCGATTCCGCCGACCGCGACGAGCGGTGTGCCGAGGTCCGCCACATCCAGGTGCAGGGACTCGCCCAGCGCCTGCGATCGACAGGTATCGACAAGATCGTCATCGGCGTCTCCGGCGGCCTCGACTCGACCCTCGCCCTGCTCGTCGCGGTCGACACCTTCGACCGACTCGGCCTGCCCCGCACCAACATCCTGGGTTACACGATGCCCGGTTTCGCCACCGGCGGCGCGACGCTGCGTCGCTCACACGTGTTGATGAACTCACTCGGCGTGAGCGGCAAGGAGATCGACATCCGGCCGTCGTGCGAGCAGATGCTCGCCGATCTCGACCACCCGTACTCCCGCGGCGAGAAGGTCTACGACGTCACGTTCGAGAACGTGCAGGCGGGCGAACGCACATCGCACCTGTTCCGGCTGGCGAACCATCACGGCGCCATCGTCCTCGGCACCGGCGACCTGTCCGAGCTCGCGCTCGGCTGGTGCACCTACGGTGTCGGCGACCAGATGTCCCACTACAACGTCAACGGGTCGGTGCCGAAAACCCTGATCCAGCACCTGATCCGGTGGATGATCAGCAACAGCCACCATTCGGCGGAGACCACCGAGGTGCTCGCCGAGATCCTCGACGACGTCATCTCCCCCGAGCTCGTCCCGGCCGGCGACGACGGCAAGATCCAGTCCACCGAGGACACCGTCGGGCCGTACGAGCTCCACGACTTCTTCCTCTACCACGTCACTCGATTCGGGTACCGGCCGACCAAGGTCGTCTACCTCGCCCGGCAGGCCTGGGGTGACCGCTCGAGCGGGCCGTGGTCGGAGCTGCTCGTCGAGGACAAGCGCAACGAGTACGACGCCGCGACCATCGAGCACTGGCTCGGCGTCTTCCTGAAGCGTTTCATGGGCAACCAGTTCAAGCGCACCGCGATGCCCAACGGCCCCAAGATCGGTTCGGGCGGTTCGTTGTCGCCCCGCGGCGACTGGCGGTCGCCGTCCGACGCGTCCGCACGCGTCTGGCTGGACCAGCTCGCGGGCGGACGGGGAGAGTAGACGTTCAGTCGCAGGCGGCGAGCAGCTGCTTGAGCTGATCGTCGAACGCGTTGGCGATCTCCCACGGGTCGGGGGTCTGATCGGTGCACGCCAGGATGCCGATGTTGAGGTTCCCGTCGGCGGAGAACACCGTGATGTTCAGGCCGAGTCCGTGGAAGATCGGTCCGAGCGGGTAGACCGCGGTGACCCGACAACCGAGGAAGTACAACGGGAAGTCGGGACCGGCGACGTTCGACACGAGGACATTGAAGATCGGCGGATGCGCCGACGCCAGCTTCCGGTTGCCGTAGACCTTCATCGCCGTCGACAACGTGGTCCCGGGCGCGAACTGCGCCCAGGATCGCAGGATGTTGGCGTCGATCTCGGCGTGGTGTTCCTTCGACGTACGGCTGAACTCCGCCTGCTTCTCGAGTCGCTCCACTGGATCCTCGATGTCGGTGGGCAACTGGGTGAACATCCCGGTCACCTTGTTGGTCCCCTCGACCACGAGATCTTTCTCGTCGGCATCGTGCACCGACACCGGCACCATCCCGACGAGCGGTTTGTCGGGCAGTTCGTCGTGTTCGAGAAGGTAGGTGCGCAGCGCACCGCCGACCAAGGCCAGGACGACGTCGTTGATCTTCACCCCGAAGTGGTTCTTCACCCGCTTGACGTCGTCGAGCGACAGTTGGCTGAGGCCGATGCTGCGATGGGGCGTGATCGTCGAGTTGAACCGCGTCCGGGGCGCCATGAACGGAGCGGGCATGGCCGACTGGTGCTGGGCGCGGCGCAGCCACCCGACCGGCACGCTGACCGTTCGCGGCAGCAGTTTGGCCATCGCCAGCGGGCGCTGGACGAAGTAGTTGAGCGCCCCCGTCGCGGCGATCGTCGCGCGCGACGGCGGACCGGCCGACTCGCGGATCTTCGACGAGTCGAGTTCAGGTGGTTCCGGTGTGAGGGTGCACATCTGGGCGAGCATCTCGGCGCTGGTGACACCGTCCGTGCCGGCGTGGTGCATGCGCAGCATCGCGCAGATACGGCCGTTGGACAGTCCCTCGATGATCCACAGTTCCCATAGCGGCTTGCCCCGGTCGAGGGTCTGACCGGCGAGATGACCGCACAGTTCGGCGACCTCACCGGCACCGCCCGGTGCGGGCACGGCCACCCGATGGACGTGACGCTCGATGTCGAAGTCCTCGTCCTCGATCCACACGGGGTGGTCGATGTTGAAGACGGAGTTGTCGAGTTTGCGGCGGAAGGCCGGGATCGCGGCGACGCGCCGCTCCATCTCCGCACGCAGCTTGGCGAAGTCGTACCCGTCCGGCATGGTGCTCGGATCGATCTCCACGAGACCGATGACGTGCATCAGCTGGCTGCGGGTCTCCAGGTAGAGGAACGACGCATCCAAACCACTCAACCGCTGCATGACACCAGCCTTTCCGTCCCGGCCCCGGGCCCCCACGCCATCATGCCGCACGCGGGAGACCCCGGATGTGTGTTCGTCTCAGTCGCTCGTCCAGGTTGCCACCGATCCCCTCGAGGAGGACTCAGATCGGCATCGAATCGACCATCTCGAGGACGTTCTGGGCGGGGGTCTGCAACACCACGATCATCGCCAGTTCCCGGGCCGGGTCGTCGGTGATCTTGAAGACGCCGCGACCGTTCTCGTCGATCAGGCCGGTGCCGTGCCTCCACCGCACCGGACGCGAGGTCGCCGACGACCGGGAGTACTCGGCGTTGAGCGCATCCCTCGAGGCGAACCAGAACACGCCGAAGGGGCGGTCGACGGCCCCGGCGGCACAGCGCACCACGAACACGGTGCGCACCTTGCCGTTTCCGGTCTCCGACGGGCCGACCTCGTCGCGGCCACCGGCGTATCGGCGGACGCACTCGGTGTCGTTCCACTTCGCGGCGGTGTCCGGCGTCTGCGGGAGGAGTTCGGGGAACTGCTCGACGAGTGGCGCGTAGACACCCCAGCTCGCGCCGGTCCGTACCGACTGCGGCGGGCTCGGCGGCGAGACGGCGTTCCCGTCCAGTGCGGCCACCCGGTAGGTGTGCTCACCCGCGGGCACGGCCGCGTCGAGGACCTCGGTCTCCGTACCGCGGTAGACGACGAACCCGTCGTCGCGGACGAGCTGATAACCCGTCGCCCCCGGAACCGGTTCCCAGGTCGCGACGAGGCGTCCCGTACCGGCGTCGAGTGTCAGACCGGTGGGCGTGTCCGGCACGTCGACGCTGGTGAACGCCCGCACGGAGAAGAACGAGCCGACCGCCGTCAACAGCACGGCGAGGACGATCAACGCGATGGTCCACGGCCGCAGGGTCGGCGTACGCGGCGGGGTGGTGGGCGGCCCCGCGGGCTGGGTGGTGACCGGTTGCGCCATCAGATCGGCAGCCTCTTCAGCAGATCGGCCGCGGCTGCGGCCGTCTTGCCGGGAACCACTACCCACACAACCGATTTCGCGCGGTCACCGGTGTCGTGGGCGAGGATGGCCTGCCCCTGATCGCGCTGCTTGTCCGAGAGATACAGCGTGCCGGTGTGGCCCTGGGCCGTCGTGTAACCGGTCCCGCGCAGGTTGTACGCGGTCACGTCGGCCGCGGCCCGCGCCTCCTCGGGGGTGTCGTACACGTCGATGATCACCTGGTAGTCGGCGTTCTTGGCCTCCTCGTCGAGGTAGCGGGTGCACCAGACCGTGCGCTTGGACGACTCGAACGCGAGGTCGCCGTCCTCGCCCCAGCACCGCATGCCGTCGAAACCGTTGGTGCTCAACGGTGATGCCGGCACCAGGTCGTGGTAGAGGTCGGCGATGGGTTGCAGTTCGCCCCACGTCATGAAGACGTCGACCGCCTCGGAGTTGCGGGAGAACTCGGAGGTCCGGCCGTCCTCGTCCTGCGCGGCGACCTGATAGGTGTAGGTCCCCGGTACGGGACGCGGCGCGGTGAACTTGGTGCCCGGACCGGAGTAGATCACCTCGTCGTTCTGGGTGACCACGTAGTTCGTCGCATCGTCGACGTGGCTCCAGGACAGTTCGACCGCCGTCGTCGACACCTCCGCATCGGGCGGACTGGGGGTCTCCAGATTCCCCGCGGAGGTGCTCACGAATGCCGCTCCGGCACCGAGGATTCCGGCGATCAGCGCCAGCGACGCCCCGATCGCGACCACCGTGGCGACACCACGGCGGGCCGGCCGGGCCGGTTCCGCGGCGGGCGCGGGCGACCATCCGTGCAGGGTCTCTGCCGAGACGCTCCGCGGTGGCCCCAATCGCGCTCGGGTCGTCGGATCGGTCGGTTGATCATGAGGCGCCGCAGACGATGTCGGGTGTCCGGTGGCCGGCGCCACCGGGGCCTGCCCCGAAGAAGACCGATAGCCACCGGGAGTCGGCTGCAGACCCGACCCGACGAGGGTCTGGCGGGTGTCGAAGGCATCGCGGAGGGCGTCGGCGAACTCACCCGCGGCCGGATACCGGTCGTCGGGGTTCTTGGCCATCGCCCGTGCGAGCACCCCGTCGACCGCGGTCGGCAACGCCCCGTTGCGACTGCTCGCCGCCGGCGGCTCGTGGTACATGTGCGCAGTCATCAGGCCGTGCAACGACGGGGAGTCGAAAGGCGGTGCACCGGTCAGGAGTTCGTAGGCGGTCGCCCCGAGCGAGTAGATGTCGCTGCGGGCGTCGACTCGGCGACCCTCGATCTGCTCGGGCGACGCGTAGTGCATCGTCCCGATCGTGATGCCGGTGCCGGTCAGGTTCGTGACCTCGTCGAGCACCTGCGCGATGCCGAAGTCGGTGACCTTCACCGCCTCCGGGGGCAGCGACCCGGTGTTGCCGGGACCGCCACCGACGCCGGGGGTGACGAGGATGTTGGCGGGTTTGATGTCGCGGTGCATGATCCCGCGACGGTGGGCGGCGTCGAGTCCGGCCGCCACCCCGGTGACGATCGTGCACGCCAGCCGGGGGTCGAGCGGCGAGTCGGCCGCGAGCATCCGCGCGACGTCGATACCGGGTACGTACTCCATCGCGATCCAGAGCTGCCCGTCGAAGACACCGCGGTCGTAGACGGTCACGACATTGGGATGGTGCAACGGCGCGACGATGTCGGCCTCCCGCTCGAACCGGGCGCGGAAGACCGGGTCCGTGGCATGACCCGACCGCAGGACCTTGAGAGCGTCCGACCGTGGGAGCCGGGGATGGGCCGCCTTGTAGACGTCGCCCATGCCGCCTCGTCCGAGCACGTCGAGGACGCGGTACCCCGCGATCAGGTCCCCTACCTGGTACATGTCGTCCTCATCGGCCCTTGCACCCATGCCTTCGGGCGGATGCGTAGGCACCGAATGCTACCGAGTGTCGCGAAACGCGGCCGGAGGACACCATCCGAACCCTAGGATCGGCGACGATGAAATCCACCGAGAAAGTCACCGACACCACCGGGACCTTCAGCGCCGACGAACTGAACGAGGCGTTTGCAGGGTTCCAGCGCACGGTCGCCGAGGTCGCGGCCGGCGGAGACTGGGACCGCTACGCCGACATGTTCACCGAGGACGCCGACTTCGTAGAGCACGCGCTGGGCACGATGCGGGGCCGCGAGGAGATCCGGGCCTGGGCCTGGCGCACCATGACGGCCTTCCCCGGCAGCCACATGACGTCGTTTCCTTCGCTGTGGCACGTCGTCGACGCCCCGACGAGCCGGGTGATCTGCGAGGTCGACAACCCGATGCGCGACCCCGGCGACCAGAGCCTCATCACCGCCACCAACATCACCATCCTCACCTATGCGGGCGACGGCCTGTGGAACAAGGAGGAAGACGTCTACAACCCGATGGAGTTCGGCCGGGCGGCGATGCGGTGGTGTGAGAAGGCCCGCGAATTCGGCAACCTCGACGAGGCCGCCGAACAGTGGATGACGACCACCGGCGCCTTCTTCGCCCGGCCCCGCAGCAAGGACTGACACCGGCAGGGACCCTGCCCACCTGCGACGAGACCGCCGGGCGGCCGGCCACGACGACCGTGACCGACACCACCGGGCGCGTTCGTAACGTCGGCACCATCAGGACACGACAGCATCACAGACGGACTTGGGACGCAGTCCCGAGTGCCGTAGGCTAGAGCTTTGACCAGTGGGGGTAGGGCTGCGCGCCGCGCGTCCGAGACCATCAAAGGTCCGCCCGGGTGGGCGGGACCCGCCCACGACGACGTCGCGAACACACTCGTGGCACCGCCGCGAGGCGTGAGAAGAAGACGACACACGTACGACACACGCGGACACCGTTTCGGAGGACATCTATATGGCACGCGAGCTGACGCAACTCGAGCTTCTCAAGGAGCTCGCCCCGGTTGCCGAGGACAACGTCAACCGTCACCTGAAGATCGCCAAGGACTGGAACCCGCACGACTACGTCCCGTGGGACGAGGGCCGCAACTTCGCCGCCCTCGGTGGCGTCGACTACGACCCCGAGCAGTCGCAGCTCGGCGAGGTCGCCAAGGCCGCGATGATCACCAACCTGCTGACCGAGGACAACCTGCCCTCGTACCACCGCGTCATCGCCGACAACTTCTCGATGGACTCCGCATGGGGCCACTGGGTCGGTCGCTGGACCGCCGAGGAGAACCGTCACGGCATCGTCATGCGCGACTACCTCGTCGTCACCCGCGGTGTCGATCCGGTCGCCCTCGAAGAGGCCCGGATGATCCACATGACCAACGGCTACGACCCGATGCTGGCGGCCGCAGGTCGCGTCGACGAACGCGAGGAGCACGCCGACGAGCTCGGCCTCCTGCACTCGGTCGCATACGTGACCTTCCAGGAACTCGCGACCCGCGTCAGCCACCGCAACACCGGCAAGGCCTGCAACGACCCGATCGCCGACAAGATGCTGCAGCGCATCGCGGCCGACGAGAACCTGCACATGATCTTCTACCGCAACATCTGCGGCGCGGGCTTCGACATCGCCCCCGACCAGACGCTGCGCGCGGTCACCGACATCGTGACCAACTTCCAGATGCCCGGCGCCGGTATGCCCAACTTCCGTCGCCACGGCGTGCTGATGGCCAAGCACGGCATCTACGACCTCCGTCAGCACCTCGAAGAGGTCGTCATGCCGGTTCTGCGCAAGTGGAACGTCTTCGAGCGCGACGACTTCACCGCCGAGGGCGAGAAGGTCCGCGAGGAGCTGGCCGCCTTCCTCGAGCAGCTCGAGAAGGACACCATCCGCTTCGAGGAGATGCGCGATCGTTCGCTCGCCCGCGAGGCCAAGAAGCGGGAGCAGCAGGCATCCTGAGCACGACCCTCCCCTTCGAGGCTCGCTCCGCTCACACCTCAGGGAGCAGCGACAGCCCGGCGCCTTCGATCACCGAAGGCGCCGGTTCTGCGCTGCGCATCGGCTCGATCGAGCTGGCGAGCCCCGTCGTCCTCGCCCCGATGGCCGGGGTCACCAATGTCGCGTTCCGCACCCTGTGCCGTGAGCTCGAACTCGCACGCACCGGTACCGTCTCCGGGCTCTACGTCTGCGAGATGGTGACCGCCCGGGCGCTCGTCGAACGCCACCCGGTCACGATGCACATGACGACCTTCGGACCCGACGAGAACCCGCGGTCGATGCAGCTGTACACCGTCGATCCGGAGTACACCTACCAGGCCGCGAAGATGATCGTCGACGAGAACCTCGCCGACCACATCGACATGAACTTCGGCTGCCCCGTGCCCAAGGTGACACGGAAGGGCGGTGGCTCGGCCATCCCCTACAAGCGGACGCTGTTCCGCAAGATCGTCGCGGCTGCCGTCCGGGCCACCGAGGGCACCGACATCCCGGTCACCGTCAAGTTCCGCATCGGCATCGACGACGACCACCGCACGCACCTCGACGCCGGCCGCATCGCCGCCGAGGAGGGTGCCGCGGCGGTCGCCCTGCATGCCCGGACCGCGTCACAGCGGTACTCCGGCGAGGCCGACTGGAACGAGATCGCCCGTCTGAAGGAGCACGTCACCTCGGTGCCGGTCCTGGGCAACGGTGACATCTTCGAGCCCGCCGACGCTGTCGCGATGATGAACCGGACCGGCTGCGACGGTGTCGTCGTCGGCCGCGGCTGCCTCGGACGCCCGTGGCTGTTCGCCGAACTCGCCGCCGAGCTCAACGGATTCGACGCACCCACTCCTCCGAACCTGGGCGAGGTCGCCGAGATCATGGTCCGGCACTGCCAGCTGCTCGTCGACCACCACGGGGAGATGAAGGGCTGCCGCGAGATCCGCAAGCACGTGGCGTGGTACCTGCGGGGATTCCCGGCCGGCTCGGAGATCCGGCGGCGGATGGCACTCGTCGGCAGCGTCGACGAGCTACGGGAACTGCTGTCCGAACTGCCCGCCGACGCGCCGTTCCCCAGCGACGGCCACGGTCCGCGAGGCCGTCAGGGTTCGCCGGCGAAGGTCGCGCTGCCCGACGGCTGGCTCGACGATCCCGACGAGGACGTCGTGCCCGCCGGCGCGGAGATCATGCACTCCGGCGGCTGACACGTTCTGCGAAAACCGTCACAACGCACCTCTGGCTGAGGCCTCTTCTCAGGTGTGATCAGTAAGATGGCGCGGAGGTCCCGGCCTGCCGGGTCCGTACGTGCGTGCGCACCGCGTCGACCAGCCCCGACGCGCGGTTGGCGCTTTGTAGACCTCGGGGCATGAGGAACGTGCATTGAGTCGTTGGACATCGGGCCCGGACGAACCGGAGGCGGGGGACGAGGCCAACAGGTCTCGTCGTGGCCGTCGTGCCGGGCGCCCGGACGATGCGAACGACCGCCGTCCCCCGCTGGAACCACGCGCCCAGGATGCCTCCGCGTCGAGTGCGCACCCGAGTCTCCGTGAACCGCGTGCCAGCGATCGTTTCGTCCGCGGGCGGACGCGTCTGACCGTCCGCGAGCTCATGGAGCAGATGAACGCGGAGGAGCCGCGGACACCTCCGACCGACACCCCGCGTCGTGGACGTTCCCGCGCCGACGCCCCCGACCAGGCACCCCCGGCCGGTCGATCCGCGTCCATCCCGCCCACCACCCGCGGCCGGTCGCGTCGCTTCGACCCGGCGCAACCCGACCAGGTCCCGCCCCCGCGTCCCCCGCTCGGACGGAGCGACCGGGGCCAGCCCGCGGGCGACGATCGTCCCACCGAGATCCATCACTTCGGCAACGACGTCACCCAGAAGATCCCCACGATCGGTGACAAGCCCGGCGACCCCGCACCCGACCTGTCGGACCGGGCCACCGCGAAGCGGGCCATCGAGGAGTCGCGCGCCCAGGACGCCATGGTGCCGCCCGCCACCCCGAGCGAGCCGCCCGCCCGGCGTGAACCGCTCGAACGAACCCCCGACCTGACCGGTCCGCTGCAACTCCGCCAGACCCCTCGCCGCCATCCGGGACGCGGCGACGGCGACCGCCGCGGCTCACTCGTCCGCAAGACCACCGCCACCGGACGCATCCTGGTGGCCATCGCGTGTGTGACCGCCCTGGTCGGCACCGGTTTCGTCTGGAACTACCTGCAGTCGTGGAACGGCAACTGGCGCAACGTCACCGCCGTCGACGCCGAAGACAAGAACATCCGCAACAAAGACGCCCAGAACGGTGACGAGACCTACCTGATCGTCGGCACCGACACGCGCGGCGGCAACAACGCGAAGGTGGGTGCGGGAACCACTGCCGACGCCGAGGGTGCGCGTTCGGACACCGTCATCCTGGTCAACGTCCCGGCCAACCGCGAGCGCGTCGTCGCGGTGTCCTTTCCGCGCGATCTCCAAGTGGACCAGCCCGCCTGCAACTCGTGGGACAACGAATCCGGTGAGTACGGCGCGGAGATGCCGGCACAGACCGGCGTGAAGCTGAACAGCGTCTACTTCTACGGCGGCCCGCAGTGCCTGGTCCGCGTGATCACCCAGATGAGTGGTCTCAACATCAACCACTTCATCGGCATGGATTTCTACGGTTTCGAGAAGGTCGTCCGTGCGATCGGTGGCGTGGAGGTCTGTTCGACCGTCCCGCTCTACGACTACGAGATCGGCCACATCCTCCGTAAGCCCGGCAAGCAGAAGTTGACCGGTCGCCGCGCGCTCAACTACGTCCGCGCCCGCAACATCGCCTCGGAGGGCAACGGCGACTACGGCCGCATCAAGCGCCAGCAGCTGTTCATGTCGTCGCTGCTGCGGTCGACACTGTCGGGCAACGTGCTGTCCAACCCGAACAAGCTCAACAGCATCGTCAACACCTTCATCGAGTACAGCTACGTCGACGGTGTGGACACCCAGTCGCTGATCAATCTCGCCGAGTCGATGCAGGGCATCGAGGCCGGCCGCGTCTCCTTCCTGACCATCCCCACCTCCGGCACCTCCGAGGACGGTCAGAACAACGAGATCCCGCGCACCGACGACATCGACGCGATCTTCAACGCGATCATCGACGACCTCCCACTGCCCGGTGAGAAGGTCGAGAAGAAGAAGCCGACATCGAAGGCCCCCTCACGGGCTCCGAGTTCGCGGAACTCGACCGAGACCCCGGGACGGATCAACGCCACCGCGCAGAACCCCGGCAACGTCGGTGTCCGCGTGCTCAACGGCACCTCCACCACCGGTCTGGCCGCCGAGGTCTCCGAGCAGCTCACCCCGTACGGCTTCGACGTCCGCGGCGTCGCCGACGCGTCGGAGGACCGGGACGACACCGTCGTGCGGTACGGCCCGGGACAGCAGAACGCGGCCGCCACGCTGGCCGCGATGTTCCCCGGCGCCGAGATCCAGCTCGACCGGACGGTCAAGTCGGGTGTCGAACTCATCCTCGGGTCCGACTTCACCGGCGAGCTGGGGTCGGTGCCCGACGCCGGCGCCACAGTGAACGTCGAGCAGCTCGCGCCGGCCGAGAACTCCGGTGACCTGCCCAACGACCTCGCCGTCACCAACGCGGGCGACACCACCTGCACCTAGTCCGGCCGGTCCGGACGAACCGACATCGAAGGTTCTGCACCGGGCGTTCACGCTGCGTTCATCGGCCGTGGGCGGGCTGGACCGATTCCCGACGTATCCTGGGAACATGCGTACCGCCTACCAAGAGCAACTCGAGGCGCTGACCCACGTCCTGGGTGAGATGTGTGAACTCGCGGGCACCGCGATGTCGCGAGCCACCCAGGCACTGCTGCAAGCCGACCTCGCCGTTGCCGAAGAGGTCATCGGCGACGCCGAGCGGATGACGCAGTTGTCGGCCCGCGCCGAGGAGCAGTCCTTCGCCCTTCTCGCACTCCAGGCGCCCGTCGCCGGGGACCTCCGCGGCGTCGTCAGCGGTTTCCAGATCGTCGCCGACGCCGACCGGATGGGCGCGCTGGCCCTGCACGTCGCCAAGGTCGCCCGTCGACGCCATCCCGCGAAGGCCCTCCCCGAGGAGGTCAACGGGTACTTCGCGGAGATGGGCCGGCTCGCGGTGACCCTCGCGAAGAGCGCTCACGAGGTCCTCGAGACCCGCGATCCCCAGGCCGCGCTGCGCCTGCAGGAGGACGACGACGCGATGGACGACCTCCACCGCCACCTGTTCACCGTCCTGATGGACCGCGAATGGCAGCACGGCGTCGCCGCCGCCGTCGATGTGACCCTGCTCGGCCGTTACTACGAACGCTTCGCCGATCACGCCGTGCTGATCGGTCGCCGGGTGGTGTTCACCGCGACCGGCAAGACGCCCGAGCAGTTCCAGAACGTCGGGTGATCTTCCTCGCTCACCTCCCCGGGGCGAGCGAGGGCACACATCTCGAGAGGCCGAGAATTCAGTTCGACGAACTGAACTCGGCCTCTCTTCATATCAGTGAACATCTGGGGCCGTTTGTGCCCGGAAACGATTTCGCAGCCACACAGGTCCCCGTTATGGTGGCGGGCATGGGCCAGCATCAGCCGATCGAACCCGACTTCAATGCGATGACCGACGAGGACGCCGCGGCCGCCGCTCACCGCCGGCAGATCATCACCTACCTCGGTGTCATCGCCTCGCTCGCCGCTCTGCTCGTCATCCTTCTGATCAACATGTGAGATGCAGACAGGGCCCCTCCCGTGGCGGGAAGGACCCTGTCGGAGTGAAATCGCCGCAGATCTAGCCGAAACGACCCGAGATGTAGTCCTCGGTCGCCTTCTTCGACGGATTCGAGAACATCGTCTCGGTGTCGCTGATCTCCACGAGCTGCCCGGGCTGGCCGACGCCCTCCAGGTTGAAGAAAGCGGTCTGGTCGCTCACGCGCGCGGCCTGCTGCATGTTGTGGGTCACGATGACGATCGTGTACTCCTTCTTGAGTTCACCCATCAGGTCCTCGATCGCGAGGGTCGAGATGGGGTCGAGCGCTGAGCACGGCTCGTCCATCAGCAACACATCGGGCGAGACCGCGATGGCCCGCGCGATGCACAGGCGCTGCTGCTGACCGCCGGACAGGCCGCCGCCCGGCTTGTCGAGGCGGTCCTTGACCTCTTCCCACAGATTCGCACCACGCAGGCTGCGCTCCGCGACCTCGTCGAGCTCGGCCCTGTTGCGCACGCCCTGCAAACGCAGACCGGCGACCACGTTGTCCTTGATGGACATCGTCGGGAACGGGTTGGGCCGCTGGAACACCATCCCGATCGTGGCCCGGACGCTCACCGGGTCGACGTTGCGCCCGTAGATGTCCTCGCCGTCGAGCAACACGCTGCCCTCGGCGTACGCCCCCGGGGTGACCTCGTGCATGCGGTTGAGGGTGCGCAGCACCGTCGACTTGCCGCAGCCGGACGGGCCGATGAAGGCGGTGATGCAGCGCGGCGGCACCTCGAGGGTCACGTCCTTCACCGCGTGGAAGTCGCCGTAGTAGATGTTCAGGTCTTTGATGTCGAGGCGCTTCGCCATGACTTTTCCGTTTCTACAGAGGTGTTCAGGAGGTCTTGGGCGCGAAGATCTTCGAGACGATCTTGGCCCCGAAGTAGACGATGGCCACGAGGATGACCAGGCACAGGGCCGCGCCCCAGACCTTGTCGAAGGCGCCGGGCCCGTTGTTGTACTGCTGCACCATCATCAGCGGTAGCGATTCCTGATTGCCGTCGAAGGGATTCCAGTTCATCGCTCGCGTCGAGCCGACCAGGATGAGCACGGGTGCCGACTCCCCCATCACGCGGGCGATGGCCAGCATCACGCCGGTCACGATTCCCGAGAGTGCCGTCGGCAGCACGATTTTCACGATGGTCTTCCACTTCGGGATGCCCAGTGCATACGACGCCTCACGCAGGTCCTGCGGGACGATCTTGAGCATCTCCTCGGTCGCGCGGACCACCAGCGGGACCATCAGCAGCACCAACGCGATCGCCACGACGAAACCGGAGCGCGGGAGGCCGAGGGTGGTGCGCCAGACCGCGTAGACGAACAGGGCCGCCACGATCGACGGGACACCGGAGAGGATGTCGACCATGAAGGTGGTGACCCGGGCCAGCACCGACTTCTTGGTGGCGTACTCGACGAGGTAGATGGCGACGAAGATGCCGAGCGGGATCGAGATCACGGCCGCCAGCGCGGTCTGCATGAGCGTGCCGACGATGGCGTTCGCGGCGCCGCCCTTGCGTTCCGGCAGCGTCCACCAGTCGATGTCGAGCAGCGGTTCGATGCCCCGGATGACCAGTGTCGAGACCAGCCACACCAGGGGCACCAGCGCGACGAGCAGCGCGGCGATGACGGTCACGCGCACGACGTGATCGGTGAGGCGCCGACGCTTGGCCAGCGGGGTGAAGCCCGAGGGCTTCTTTACCGGGTCGGCCGTGGGCGACGAGGTGGTGACGGTCATGGTCACTTCTTTCCGGCGACGACCGCGCGGGCGGCGGCGTTGACGACGAAGGTCAGGACGAAGAGGGTGAGGCCGGCGGAGATGTAGGCGCCGGTCTTGGCGGGCGAGTCGAACTCGGCCGCGTTGTTCGCGATCTTGGTCGCGAAGGTCTCGCCGCTCTCCATGAGGTTGAAGTTCATCGGGCCGGCCGTGGAGATGATCAGCAGCAGCGCCATGGTCTCGCCGAGCGCGCGACCGAGGCCGAGCATCGACCCGGAGATGTAGCCGGAGAAGCCGAACGGGAGCACCGCGAGCTTCACGACCTCGAACTTCGTCGCGCCGAGCGCGAGGGCCGCCTCGCGGTGACCCTTCGGCGTCTGCATGAAGACCTCGCGGGTGACCGCGGTGATGATCGGGAGGATCATGACGGCGAGCACGATGCCCGCGGTGAGCAGCGTGCCGCCGGTGGACATGTTCGCGACCTGCGTGGGCTGCTGGAAGAACGGCAGGAAGCCGAGGTGGCCGACGAGCCACTCGTTCACCGGGACCAACGCCGGACCAAGAACGAGGATGCCCCAGAGGCCGTACACGATCGAGGGCACCGCGGCCAGCAGGTCGACGGTGTAGGTGATCGGTCCGACCAGGCGCTTGGGGGCGTACTCGGTGAGGAAGATCGAGATCCCGAGCGCGACCGGCATCGCGATCAGGAGAGCGATGACGGCGACGACGACCGTCGCGTAGAACAGCTGCGGAATGCCGAATGCGAGCTGGCTGCCGCTCGTGATCCAGTCACCGGTGTAGGTGAAGAAGTTCTCCTCGTTCTTCGCCAGCGACGGGGCGGCCTGTGCGAGGAGGAACAGTGCGATGAGTCCGATGACGAGCGAGACCACGAATCCCGAACCGACCGCCAGGGTGCGGAAGACCTGGTCGGCCACGCGGTGACGGGCGGCCGAATCCAGGCCGCCG
Organism: Gordonia sp. CNJ-863; assembly: GCF_001942325.1. Classification (NCBI taxonomy): domain Bacteria; kingdom Bacillati; phylum Actinomycetota; class Actinomycetes; order Mycobacteriales; family Gordoniaceae; genus Gordonia; species Gordonia sp. CNJ-863. The sequence continues at coordinate 24,655 of NZ_MKKG01000077.1, read as the reverse complement.
GGTGCGGCTCCGTCCGGCGGCCCGTGAAGGGCCGGCCCGTCCGAATCCGGCGAGACCGCGCCATCCTCTTTGCTCAGCGACGTCATGCGTCCCTCTTGTGCTTCCGCTCTGGTCATTGGGGCCACTTCCCGGTCCACCGCTCACAGTCCGTGCAACACGCGAAGAGTCGTGTCAGTGTGTCAACCGCGCGTGCGGGGCCGCAAACCGTGGCGGCCCCGCACGCGCTGTTCAGTTGTGTCACGTCAGGCGTTGCCGCTGCCGGCGAGCGCGTCGATGCTGCCCTGCAGCTTGGCCTTGAAGTTCTGCGGCACCGGCACGTAGCCGATCTCCTCGAGGCCGGTCTGGCCGTCGCCGAGGATCTTCGTGAACGCGTCCTTGAGGGTGGTGCTGGTCGCATCGTCGGAGTAGCCCGCCGAGCAGACGATGGAGTACGGCGTCAGCAGCAGCGGGTAGGCACCCGGGGCCTTCGACGCGAACAGCGCGTCGGTGTCGACGACCAGGTCCTTGCTGTCCGGGTTCTTGAAGGCCAGCTCGTCGAGGGCTTTGCCGGCGCTGGCGGCGTTCAGCTCCACCGGACCTGCTCCGAAGTCGATGTCGGCGACGCCGAGGTCGTTCTCGGTGGCGAAGCCCCACTCGACGTAGGTGATCGAGCCGGGGGTCTTCTTGACGGTGTCACCGACTCCGGTCGACTTGGACGCACCCGAACCGACGTTCTTGGGAGCGAACTCCTTGCTGTGCTCATACGGCCAGTCGTTCGGCGCCGAGTTCTGCAGGAACCGCTGGAAGTTGTCGGTCGTGCCCGAGCTGTCGGAGCGGTAGACCGGGACGATGTCGCCACCGGGCAGCTGCACACCCGGGTTGAGTGCGGCGATCGCCGGATCGTTCCACTTGGTGATCTTGCCGTTGAAGATCTTGGCGATCACGGCGGAGTCGAGCTTGAGGTTGTCGACGCCCTCGAGGTTGTAGGCGATCGCAACCGGTCCGACGACCAGCGGCAGATGCCAGGGATCGTTACCGTTGCAGCGTTCCTTGGCCTGGGTGATCTCGTCGCCCTTCAGGGCCGAGTCCGAACCCGCGAAGTCGACGTCGCCGGCGATGAACTTCTTGATGCCGTCACCGGAGCCGCTGCCGGTGTAGTCGAGGACGATGTCGCTGTCGTCCGAGAGGATCTGGCTGAAGTGCTCCATGGCCTTCTGCTGGGCAGTGGAACCCTCTCCACTCACCGTCTGGGTGTCTCCCCCACCACACGCCGTCACCAGGGTCAATGCCGCGATCGTCGACACCGCCGCCAGAGCGCCGTTCCGCTTGATTCTCACCGCAGGTGTTGCCTTTCCGTCTCGTGCTCCGTCCCGAGGCTCGGGTGTCCGGAGTGTCCGAAGGGAAAGCTATGCGCGCCGGGTGGCCGAATCCCCGCCAGAAGGTGAACGACAGGTGAACCGACCAAGGCAGTCCGGTGCGGATATCTCCGTGACCTCGGCACCCCGCCCCGGAGTGATCTGCGCTACGGAACGGTCGGCATCAGCACACAGCGCAGCACCGCGCGCGGGAGATCGCGACTCAGCCGTAGGCGACGTCGACGGCAAACCTGGTGAAGCCCAGGCGTTCATACGTGTGCAACGCCGCCGTGTTGTCGCCTTCGACATAGAGGTTGATCTCGGCGACACCACGCTGTGCGAGGTGGTGGAGTCCGGCCAGCGTCAGCAGCCGACCGAGCCCGCGCCCCTGAGCCTGCGGATCGACGCCGACGATGTACACCTCGCCGAGATCGGCGTCGTGTTGTTTGGTCCAGTGGAAGCCGAGAAGCCGTGTCGGGTCCTCGGTGTCGAACGCCAGGAAGAGACCCTCCGGGTCGAACCAGTCGGCCGCAACCCGCTCGGTGATCTGATCCAGCTCCCAGCCGCCCTGTTCGGGATGCCAGTCGAAGGCGGCGTTGTTGACGCGCAGGATCTCCGCATCGTCCGCCGGCCCGGCGTAGGTCCGGAGTGTGAGTCCCGGATCGACTGCCAGCTCGGGGAGTTCGTGTCCCTCCCCGACGGGGCGTCGTAGCTGCAGCAGTTCCCGACGCTTCTGCAGCCCCATCGCCGAGGCGAGGACCACCGCACCGGGAAGATCGCCGTGCGCCCACACCCGCGCCTCGAGGCCGTCCTGTCGCGCCGCGGCGAACGCGGTGTCGAGCAACGATCGGCCCAGCCCCCGCCGTCGCCGCTCCGGGTCGACGACCACCTCGATCATCGACGGCTCGCCGTCACGACCGGGCACGATGTTCGCGTAGGCACCCTTCGACCACACGTGGACGACAGGCGAATCCGGTGCTGCGTCAATCGCTTTGACCGCGTCGTCCGACAGCGGTCCGACACCGTCGGCGGACGTCGCCGCACACACCATGCGGTGCGCTTCGGCGGCCACCTCCGCCGGAGCGGCGCCTCGTCGTACCTGCATCTCGTCAGTTTCCGGCGCTGGCACTGAACTCCTCGTCGAAGGGATCGGGTCCGTCGAGATCGTGGTCGAAGTCGGCCGAGTCGACATCCGCCGCAACACCTTCCGCCGTGTCCGCGATTTCGGCAGCCGATGCCCGGCCGCGCGTCGGCCGCACCGCCTTGTATCCGACGTTGCGAACCGTACCGATGAGCGACTCGTGTTCGCTGCCGAGCTTGGCACGCAGACGACGCACGTGCACGTCGACCGTGCGTGTGCCACCGAAGAAGTCGTACCCCCACACCTCCTGGAGCAGCTGGGCGCGCGTGAACACGCGACCCGCGTTCTGCGCCAGGTACTTCAGGAGTTCGAACTCCTTGTAAGTGAGGTCGAGGGGACGTCCACGCAGTCGCGCGGTGTACGTCCCCTCATCGATGACCAGCTCCCCCAGCGTGACCTTGCCCGACGTCTCCTCTGCCGCCACGCCACGGGTGCGTGCCACCAGCAGACGCAATCGCGCGTCGAGTTCCGCCGGCCCCGTACCCGGCAGCAGGAACTCGTCGATGCCCCAGTCCGCATTGACCGCGACCAGCCCACCCTCGGTCAGTACAGCCGCCACCGGCACCGACGAACCGGTGCTACCCAACAGTCGGCACAGTCCCCGCGCCGCAGCGAGGTCTGCGCGCGCATCGACCAATGCCACATCCGCGTTGCCCGCCTCCATGAGGGAGGACACCTCCGTCGGAGCGACACGCACGTTGTGGGCGAGCAGCGACAGCGACGGCAGGACCGACTCCGGATTGGGGTCGGCCGTCAACAACAAGAGATCCACCTAGAACTCCGATCTCGTTCGTCCCGTCCCGGACCTTCCGATCTGCTCACCACGCTGTGAACGACTACGCACACGTCACCGAGGATTGTTTACGCTGCCTTACCAACGTGTGCGAGATAGATGACAGAATAGCGCCACCGCCGCACTTCGCTGTTAACAAGCCGGCCGGGGCAACGCTGCAGATGACGGGGAGGGTGGTCGTCCGATATGCCGGGCATGCGGAAGATCCTCGTCGTGGCGGTGACCGTGGCGGTCGTCGCCGCAGCGGCCGCGCTTCTCGTCGACGTCGGCGCGGCAATCCGCGGCGAACACCGACTGTCCCGGGCCCTCGCCGAATCCCCCCGCGTCCCATTCGATCCCGAGGTCACGCTCGCCGGGTTCCCCTTTCTCACGCAGGCCGCGAACGGTGAGTACTCGGGAGCGACGATCGCCGCCCGCGGCGTCGAACTCCCGGGTTGTGAACCCGTACGCGGCGTCTGTCGCGGCGAACTCGGCGCCGTACTCGGCCGATTCCGGGGTCCCGGACGAGGCGATTTCTCCGCGAGTGATGTTCTGCACACCGACTCGATCTCGGCCTACACCCGCCTCGATGCGGTCACCCTCGCGCGGTATCTGCACATCACCGACCTGACCGTCAGCACGCCCGGCCCCGACGGGAAGGCCGGCAGCGGTGGCCCCCAGGACGGGGTCGTCTCACGGTCGGAGGGGGTCGTCTTCACCGGGACGGTGGCACTGCCGCCCGACGACGGCCTCGACGCCGACGATCCGCCGTCCGCGTCGGCATACACCGGTCCGAAGGTTCGAGTCAGCGTCGCGGTCGACCTCTCGGTGACCAACGGTGCGCTGCAGATCCGGGCCACCGACTTCTACACCGGACCCGAACGTCACGTGGACGCCGATGTCGGCGAGGACATGCGCGCGGCCGTGCTCGACCGGTTCAGCATGGTCCTCCCCCGACTCCCGATGGCCTGGGGGCTCGTCGCCCAGCGCGCGGAGAGCTTCGGCGGTGACGTCCAGCTGGTGTCCGAATCGGGCGTCACCGACGTGCGTCCGGACCGGTTCTGACCCGACGCCGCGACCAGACTCGCGCACATTCCGTTCGCAGCCTTTTCTCGCAGGTCAGAGTGCAATCCACCCGGGGTTTCGGACTCTGTTCGGCACTGTTGTACCCTCGTTGGCATGCAACAGCGCCGTGAGTACATGCTCACACGTCGCCGGGCGATCGACTTCTGTCGTGTCGCCGATTGTTGCTGTCGCACGCACCGCTGACGGTGTGCCATGACAAGCGCTGCCCCGCAGCCGCGCCATGCGCACCGCCGATGACGACGGGGTGCGTTTCTCCCGAGGCCTGAGTGTCTTCTCCATGCGCCTCCTCGTTCATCACAGACAGAGCCGCGGGCGCCGTCCGCGCCTCGCCGCTATTCCGCACCATCCGATCCATCCATCACCAGTTATTCATCCGAAAGGAACCAGACATGGCACGTTCCGACGTCCTGGTCAGCGCCGAGTGGGCTGAGCAGAACCTCAACGCCGACAACACGGTCTTCGTCGAGGTCGACGAAGACACCTCGGCTTACGATGGCGGCCACATCCCGGGCGCGATCAAGCTCGACTGGAAGCAGGATCTGCAGGACGGCGTCCGTCGCGACTTCGTCGACGCCGACCGCTTCTCCAAGCTGCTGTCCGAGCGTGGCGTCGCCAACGACGACACCGTGATCCTCTACGGCGGCAACAACAACTGGTTCGCGGCCTACGCCTACTGGTACTTCAAGCTGTACGGCCACAACGACGTCAAGCTGATCGACGGCGGCCGCAAGAAGTGGGAGCTCGACGGCCGTCCGCTGTCCTCGGATGCGGTCACCCGTCCGGCCACCGAGTACAAGGCCTCCTCGCCCGACCTGAGCATCCGCGCGTTCCGCGACGAGGTCATCGACGCCATCGGCACCAAGAACCTGGTCGACGTGCGCAGCCCTGACGAGTTCTCCGGCAAGATCCTCGCGCCGGCGCACCTCCCGCAGGAGCAGGCGCAGCAGCGTGGCCACGTCCCCGGCGCCATCAACATCCCGTGGTCGACCACCGCGAACGAGGACGGCACCTTCAAGTCCGACGAGGAGCTCACCGCTCTGTACGCGGACAAGGGATTCGACGACAGCCGCGAGACCATCGCGTACTGCCGCATCGGCGAGCGCTCGAGCCACACCTGGTTCGTGCTGACCGAGCTGCTCGGCAAGAAGAACGTCAAGAACTACGACGGAAGCTGGGTCGAGTACGGCTCGCTGGTCGGCGCCCCGATCGAACTCGGAGAAGGAAAGTAACAACTATGTGTGCTGCACCCAAGCAGGGACAGAAGCTGCCTGCGGGCGTCGACGTGGAGAAGGAGACCGTCCTCACCGGACAGGTCACCGACGGCTCGGGCAACCCGGTTGCCGGCGCCTTCGTGCGTCTGCTCGATTCGACCGGTGAATTCACCGCCGAGGTCGTCGCCTCGCCCACCGGTGACTTCCGGTTCTTCGCCGCTCCCGGAACCTGGACGGTTCGCGCCCTGTCTTCCGTGGGCAACGGCGATGCGTCGATCAGCCCCGAGGGTCCCGGCATCCACGAGCAGGACATCATCGTCTCCAAGTGATGCAATCCTGATCGTGGGCGTCTGACACCCCACGACGAACCCGGTCACCGCATTGCGGTGACCGGGTTCGTCGTTTCCGAGGGTTGGAAGGGGTGGGTGTCCACCCCTTCCGTCCCCTGAGGAGCGAAGCGTTTCGAAGGGTGACCCCCTGAACTTCCCGGACATCCCCGGGTTAGAATTTGCGTCGTGGTCCTCTTCTTCGAAATCCTGCTGATCCTGGCCGCCGTGCTGATCACCTGGTTTGGTGTCTACACCCTCTACCGCCTGGTCACCGACGAGTCGTGACGTCCCACCCGGGAGCCGGTGACGCCGGCAACGAGCCAGTCGGCGCCGCCTCCTCCGGGGACGGTGTGCCTTCTGGCGACGGTGTCGTCGCCGACGGTGGCGCCCATCGCTCAGGCGACGAGGCGATCAACCAGGCCGAGGCACGCGCCGTCGAGTCCGGTAGCCGTGAGCGCAACATCCCTACGTGGGACGACCTCCCGCTGCCCGCGGACACCGCGAACCTCCGTCTCGGCGCCGACCTCCATCCCGGCCTGCTGGCACTGCTGCCGCTGGTCGGTGTATGGCGCGGCGAGGGCGAAGGCCACGACGTCGACGCCGACACCGACTACCACTTCGCGCAGCAGATCGTCGTCTCGCACGACGGCCAGAACTTCCTCACCTGGGAGTCCCGCTCGTGGGTCATCGACGACGACGCCGCCTTCGTGCGGCCCGACCTTCGCGAATCGGGATTCTGGCGCATCGGTGAGGACGACACCATCGAGTTGCTCCTCGCCCACGCCGAAGGGTCGGTCGAACTCTTCTACGGCACGCCTCTCAATCAGACCTCGTGGGAACTTGCGACCGACGTCGTCATCAAGTCCCAGTCCGGACGTCGCGCCGGCGGTGCCAAGCGGCTCTACGGTCTGGTTCCCGACGGCGACCTCGCCTACGTCGAAGAACGGGTCGGCACCGACGGTGACCTCTTCCCCCGACTGTCGGCCAAACTACGACGCCACGTCGGCTGAGCCCGGCCGCACTCTTCTCGACGCGCTTCCTGGGCGTCGCTCAGCGATGCACCCGGCTGCAGCCGCGTCGGCGATCCGAGAACGCCACGTACAGGTTGCGCTTCGGTAGCGCGCTGTACACCAGCGATCCGAGCATGACCACAACCGATCCGTATGCCGTGGCGGCTCCGGGGCGACCCGCCCATCCGGGGTGCACGGTTCCCGACGCCGAGACGTAGGGGCCACGTCCGGGCGAACCGGTCTGCCGTTGTCCCACCACCGAGAACACGTCGCTCTGCGCTGAGTGCGGGGAGACCGGGAAGTCGACCCGCTCACGCGGACCACATTCGACGACGCTGTACTCCGTCCCGGCCCGATGAACGACCGCAACCCAGCTGTCGCCGGCATTGCGAACAGTGAAAGTCGTTCCACCGGACCGGTATTGGTATGAGATCCGATCCTCCGCCGGGTCCCGTAGGCGGCAGCCGGCGAGTCCGCCGACCCAATCCGTGCTCCACGGGGTCAGGTAACGCTGAGCGAGGAACTCCCGCTCGGTCGGGATCGGGATGGTCACCGGCCTCGCCTTCCCCTGCTGGACCCACACCCCGCCATAGACCATCGGACGACCGTCGGCGCGTCGAGGCGCCTGCACGTAGGTGAACGAATCCTCGTCGGGCAGGATGATCATCTCGCCGGGTCCGAGACGCCGGAGCTCGACGCGGCCGTCGACGAAGAAGATCAGCGCGGCCGCGGGGCCGGCACCCCGGTTGTGGATGGACACGTGTTCGTCGTCGGCATGGAAGAGTCCGGCCTCGTGGGGGTCGGCAAAGGTGAAGCGGGGCGGCGTCGTGGTTCCGAAGTCGGGATCGCCGGGACCCCAGTACAGATCGTCCCACCGGCCGTCGCGAGCAGCGGCGTCGTCGGCGACAGCACCTCCGAGACCAGGACCGACCGACTGTTCGCGGACTGCGTTCGTGGCGACCATCGTTCTCTCCTCGGGCGGGTGTCCCCTGTGGCAGGTATTCGTGACAGGTACATCGCCGGACTGCTCCGGTTCATAACGCCCGCACCCCGAACTCTCGAGTAGTCCACCACCCGAACGACAATGTCCGGACACGATGCCCGGACATGGAACGGCCCCCGCATCGCTCATACGAGCCTCGTGCCGACCGGACCGGGTCGGGATGCGGGGGCCGGGTGACCACCTGGTATTCGTCGGCGCTGACGAGGCGGGGATCCACCTCCGGCGACACGAATGCCACACGGTCAGCTGCTAACGGATGGTCACCTCACATGTCCGATGAGATATCACTATCAGACCACCTCCTTCCCTGTGTACCCGCGAAAGTACGCCCGATTCCGGCGTCCCGCAACGGGATTTCGGAGGAGTGTCAGGGCACGGGAACCGCGGGTGCGCCCGATTCGGGGGCCGGAGCCGCGGGCGGTGCGGACGGCGCCTGAGACGGGGCCGGTGACTGCCCGGGCAACGGCTTGGCGTCCGGGGGCAGGGACTCGACGACCTCGAGCTTGGAGCGGAAGGTGTCGTCGGTGATGACCTCGATGTTGTTGATCATCCAGCGGTCACCCTGGAGTTCCATGTTGAAGGTCAGCCGTGACGGGTTGATGCTGACGAGTTCCTTCTGACCGCGGGTGACCGACTGGTTCATGAAGATCAGCACGTTCGAGGTGTCGGCGGTGTTGGTGACCACGCCGGCGTCCTGGATGGTCACCTCGGACACGACCTGCTGCTTGCGGACCTCCGCGGCGAGGTTGTTCTCGGTGATCAGTTTGGTGTACTCGGGTTTGGCCGGGCCGGTCAGCACGCTCATGGACTGGTCGATGTGGTCGCTGACGTTCTCGGCGTTGTAGCCGAACATGGTGTTCGCGTAGTCGCGTGCGGCGGCGAGCGAGGACTCGCGCGCATCCTCCACCGATCGACCCTCGATGTACCGGTAGCCGAGGAACGCGGTGGCCGCGAGAGCCGCGACGACGAGCACCGTGAGCACGATCAGTCCGAGGCGTCCCTTGTCGGTTCCGGGCTTCTTGTCGGCCATCACGCCACCCACTCGAAGTCGGTCATCTTCAGCTCACCGTTGATGCGGGTCATGTCGACGCGCCAGCGGAACACCTTGTCCTGGGCGGGGGTCTGGCCGTCGAGCGATTGCTGATGCCAGCCGAACACCATGATCACCGATCCCTCGTCGGGTTCGGACTTGGTGACCGCCGAGCTGAGGATGATCGACTTGGTCTCGAGCTTCCCGTCGCGGACGAGCGAGGCGACCTGCTGGATGTTGTTCTGGACCTCCTGCTTGACCTTGCCGGAGGTGTCGTCCTGCACCGATTTCAGTGTCTGGTCTACGGTGTCGGGGTTCATGCTCGTCAGGTTGATCAACACCTGCGAGGCGAATGCCGAGTACTCGGCCCGCAGGTCGTTCTGCTGGTCCTGGCGGGCGATGCCGAGGGCGAACACCACCGACGCCACCGCGCAGACGGCGATGAGCACGATCCCGACGACGACGCCGACCACGGTCCGCGACGACCGCCGGCCGGAGCCGCGGTAGCGGACCTTGCCCTTGCCCGTCTTCTCCGGGGTCTTCGACGCCAGTCGGTTGCGACGCCGCTCCCGGTAGCTGACGGTTTTCTCGACCTCTGACGGATCGGGGGCGATCTCCTCCCCGGCGTCCGGCTTCGTGAGCGACACCGCACCGGTCGCGGTCTCCGCGTTCCGGTCGGCCGGGGTCTCCACGGCATCCGGGGCGGCTGCATTGGGGGTGGCTGTGTCCTCGACGGCCGTCTCGGTCACCGGGGTTGCCGCTGAGCGCTGTGACGGCTTCTTTCCCCCCGAGCGGCCGCGGCGAATGGGTGCCGATCGGACCGGACGCTTGGCCGCCCGACGGTCGGTGGAGCCGGTGCGGTTCGGTGTGGTGTCGGTCGGGTTCCTGGTGACCGGGGTGGTGGTGCCGGTGCCCTCAGGGGTCACGGACTGACCGTCCCGCTGATCATCGTCTGCCATGTACTGCTCTGTCCCTGCCCTTCACGCCCCGTGCCGGCGTTGTACGTCTTGCCGTCGGGTCCGATGAAGTTGCCCGACTCCGGATCGTATGTCGTGGCGTACACCGCAGGCTCTGCCTCGAAGTCCTTCGGTGTGCCCGGTGTCACGGTACCGGAGGACGCGGGCTCCCATTTCAGGCCGAACGGCAGGCCGTTCTGGAAGGGATCCACCGAGCCGGGGTTCGGCTTGTACCCGGTCCGGCATTCCGCCGGCGTGGGCGCACGGCGGCCGGGGAACTCGGCACAGGGGTAGTTGCGGGCGCCGCGCACGGCGATGTTGGAGTTCTGCGGGACGCGGCACAGCATGCCCGGGGGCAGCTCGCGAGCGGTCTGTTCGGACGGCCACCGCCACTCCTCCTTGGGCAGGAAGCCGATGTTGCACCCTGGCCGGTCCTGGAAGCTCAGGGAGAAGTTCACGTTCGGCCCGAAGTTGTTGGTGCCGGTGTTCAGGGCGGTGATCAACGAGTTGATCAGGCGCGGGTAGAGCACCAGGATCTGTTTCCAGTTCGGCAGGTAGACCACCTGGGTGTGGGCGATCGTGCCCAGGTTCGACACCAGCAGCGGGTATGACCCGCCGAGCGATTCGAACAGGTCCTGCGCCTTCGACGTCGTCGACGGTCCCTTGCGGAGGATGTCGCCGATCTCGGGGCGGTCGGCCCGGAGCTGATCGGTGAACGCGGTGACGTTGCGGGTCCACGCCCGGATGTCGTCGGCCGTGCGGGACTGTGTGCCCAGCAGAGGTGCACCCTGTTCGATCAACGAAATCGTGGTGTCGGTGTTCTTGTTGGCCTCGCCGATGAACAGGGTCATCGAATCGAGGAGGCGCTGCAGCGACTCACCGGTGCCGTTGAAAGCGACGAAGGCCTCGTCGACGAGCGAGCGGAGTTTGGTGTCGCCGATCTCCTTCAGGAGCGCATCGGCCTGGTCCAGCATCGTCGAGATCTCCACGGGCACTTCGGAGACGGTGACCTCGGAGTCGTTGTGCAGGTAACCGGTCGGGGCATCGGCAGGCGGATCCGGGTTCGGGGTGAACTCGACGAACTGCTCGCCGATCGCGGAGACGCTGCGTACCGATGCCTTGGCCGATGCTGGGATGTCGGTGCCGGAGTCGATGACGAGCGTGGCCTGCACGCCGTCGTCGGTGAGCTTCACCGAGTCGACCTTGCCCACGTAGACGCCGCGGTAGCTGACGTTGGCGTTCTGGTACAGCCCGCCGCTGGTCTCCATGTTCAGCTGCACGCGATAACTGCCGACGCCGAACATCGACGGGATGCGGATGTAGAACAGCGCCATCACGACCATCGCGACCACGGTGACGATCGAGAAGATGATCAGCTGCATCCGGACGAATCTGGTGATCTTCATCAGCGGCCGCCCTTCTGATCGGCGGGCACCGTCGGCGGGGCGGTGGGCGAAGGCACCTGCACCGGCGGGATGAGGTTCGCCGGAACCGGTTCCGCGGTGTCCGGGAGCTTTTCCCCGCCGGGGATCAGCGGCGCGGTGAACGGATTGAGTCCGCGGGCGGCCGCACCGGCCGGCTTACCGAAGACGCCTTCGGGTCCGGTGACGCCGAGGCTGGCGAACATGGTCTCGCTCAGGCGGTCCACCGTGAGATCGAGTACGAGGTCGGAGTTCACGAAGTCGCCCTTGACGATCGTCCGGATGGTCGGCTCGTAGAACGGGAAGGTCAGCAGGATGTTCAGCGACTGCGTCATCGCCGGTCCCGAGGCCTGCAGCTGGTCGAGGGCGGGTTCGATACCCTCGACGATCGTGACGATGTCCTCGGTGTTGGCGTCGAGGATGTCGTTGGCGGTCTTCGACAGCTTCGACACCGAGGCGAGGGTGTCGAGGAACTGCTGACGCTGGTCGACGAGCAGTTGCAGGATCTGCGGGCTGGCGTCGAGTGCGCGTTCGATTGTGTCCTTCTGCTCGTTCATCGTGCGGGACAACCGATCGAGTCCTTCGGTGGCGCGGATGATGTTGTCCTTCTGCGCATCCAGATCCGCGACGAGGGTGTTCAGTCGCGGGATGAGCTTCTTGATCTGGTCCTCGCGTCCGCCGAACACCTCGCTCATCTCGTGCACGATGTCGCCGACCTGCGACAGTCCGCCGCCATTGAGGACCACCGACAGCGAGCTGAGTACCTGTTCGGTGCTGGGGTAGGTGCAGGCCGCAACCTGTTGTGCGGCGTTGATGTCGGGCACCGCCGGCACCTTCGGATCGGTGACGATGTTGGACTGCTCGGGGCACTTGGTCAGCGGGATCTCGTCGCCCTCTTCTAGGCGTCCGCCCTCCGGTTCGGCGGGCTGGACGATCTCGAGGTGCGTCGACCCCAGCACGCTGGTCATCCCGACCATCACATGCGATCCGCGCGGGATGATGACGCCCTCGTTGAGGCGGATCGTCACGAGTGCGTTCCAGTCCTGGACCTCGATGTCGCCGACGCTGCCGACGGTCGAGTCGTCGATGAGGACCGGTGCGTTGTTGACAAGGCCTGCGGCCGACGGGATGAGCGCGGTGATCTGGTACGACCCGCTGCCGGTTCCGGCCGCACCGGGGACGGGCAGCGAATTCGGTCCGTCGAAGGAACATCCGGCGAGCAGCGTCGTGAGCGCCACCGCGCCCGCCGCGAGTCCGCCCCGCAGGCGGGACGACATCATCGGTCACCCCCGAACGGCACCAGCAGGTTTCCGAGCGGAGAGCCGGCGTTGTCCCGCCGGGTCTCGTTGTCGATGCGACGCACACCGGCCTGGGCGCGGGCCTTCACGTCCGCGTTCTGGTACTGCAGCTGGCTCGGCAACGCATTCGCTCCCTGCACCGGGTTGGCGAGGAACGGCGGGTAATTCATCGAGATCGACGACAGCACCGGCGCGAGGATCTCCACACACTTGTCGATGTCCACTTTGGACGTCCCCGGCCGGTTGGTGGCATCCATCGAGCCGCAGAGCAGCGTGATCAGGTTGGTGCCGTTCGCGAGGCCGAAGACACCCGACAGGGAACCGGAGAGCGGGTTGTAGATGTTGTAGAAGTTCGCGAGCTGGTTGGGTGCGGAGTGCAGCACACCCTCGACCTGCTCGTTCTTGTCGGCGACGATCTTGGTCGTCGACGCCAGACGCTCCACCGACGACGACAGCGAATCCTTGTTGGTGTCGATGAAGACCTGTACGTCGGTCATGGCCGAGTCCAGACCCTTGAGCGCCTCGTCGAGTTCGGTCGTGTTGTCGGCGAGAACCGAACTGACCGAGGCGATCCGGCCGTTGAACTGCACGAGCTGCTCGTGACTGCCCGCGAGGGCATCGGTCAGTTTCTGCAGGTTCTGGATGGTCGAGAACAGATCTCCGCGTCCGGCCGCGAGGGTGCCGATCACATCGGACACCTCACGGATCGACTTGTTGATCGCGGCACCGTTGCCCGCGAGGTTCTCGTCGAAGACGTTGACCGCCTTGGCCGCCGAGCCCTGATCCGGTCCCTCCGGACCGATTGCCTCGGTCAGCTTGGTGAGCTGGGCCTTGATGTCGTCCCATTCCATCGGGACGGCGGTGCGATCCATCGGGATGTCGTGGCCGTCGGGCATGGTCGGTCCGCCCGAGTAGACCGGGGTCAGCTGGAGGAACCGCCCCGACACCAGGCTCTGCGCGACGATGACCGCTTTCGCGTCCTGGGGGATGTCGATGCTCTTGTCCACGCGCAGTTCGACTTTGACGTCGTTCTCGCGCGGCGTGATCTTCGAGACGCTGCCGACGTTGACGCCCAGCACCCGCACCGGGTCGCCCTCGTAGAGGCTGGCGACCGAGCCGAAGTAGGCGGTGAAGGTGTTGGTCGTGGACTTCAGGAAGACCGTCCGCCCGACGACGACCAGGGCGATGGCGAGCACGACGGCGAGCACGCCGAGCAGGACTTTGCGTCCGATGGTCATGGTCACCGTCCTCCTCTCGTGGTCGGTGCCGGTTTGGGATAGGTCGGGGACGGCAGCGGACCGCGCGGGGTGTCGGTGTTGTCCGGCGGGCCCAGCTTGTAGTTGTCCGGGATCAGCGGGAAAGCCGAGTACATCAGCGACTGCCAGACCTGCGGGTACCGGCCGCGCAGCGCGTTCAGGAAGATGGCGGTGTAGTCGCCGAAGGTGTTCAGGCCGACCAGGGAATCGAAGTTGGGACCGGATGCGACGGCTTCACCGAGGGTGTTGGCGAACGGACCCAACCGGTCGATCGTCTCCTTCAGGTTCTTCTCGTTGTCGGTGAGGATGTTCGCCACGCGGTCGAACTTCTCGAGCACCGGTGTCAGCTGGGCGTTGTTCTCGGCGATGAAGCCGCGCAGCTGCGTGGTGACGTCGCCGATCCCCTTGATCAGCTGATCGAGCGCATACCGGCGCATCTCGATCTCGCCGACGAGTGCGTTGGCGTCGATGAGCAGTCGGTTGATCTGGTCGTTGCGGTCCCCGACGATCTTGCTGACCTGGTTGGCCTTGGCGAGCAGGGCCCGGAGTTCGTCGTCGCGGTCGGCGACGGCCTTCGACAGTCGGGCGACGCCGTCGACCGCGCCCTGCACCTGATCCGGGGTCTCGGAGAAGGTGACCGTGAGGGTGTTCAGCGCGGTGTTGAGCTGGTCGGTGTCGGTTCCGGAGATCGTGTCGGTGGCACCTTCGAGCGCGTCCTGCAGCGAGTACGGCGCGATGGTGTTGCCCAGCGTGATCGATCCGCCCGGTTTGATGCGTTCGCCGCCGTGCGGGATGACCGTCAGGTTGCGGCGGCCCAGCACGGTCTCGGTGCGGATGGCGGCCTGTGTCTCGTCGCCCATCTCGATGGTGTCGTCCATCCGGAAGGACACCTTCACCTTGGTGCCCTGGTCGGTGCCGGCGAGTTCGATGCCCTCGACCGTCCCCACCTGCACACCGGAGACCGACACGATGTCGCCCTTGGCCAACCCGCCGGCGTCGTCGAAGTACGCGCTGTAGGTGCTGATGGGCGCCAGGTAGGGCAGCTTGTCCATCTGCATCGCGGTGATGACCACCAAGGCGATGACGACGATGCCGATGACACCGACCTGGGCGCGGGTGCGTCCGCCGTGCTTCTCCTCGCGCGCGATGTCGGCCTGGTCCGATTCTGTTCTGCGGCTGGAGAACATGCCGCCGAAGGGAAGGCTCATGAGCCGTCACACCTTCCGCCCGCACGGGTGGTGTCACCCATCACGTTGTTCGAGGTGTAGATGATCGTCTGCCCACCGGGTGCGGGGAGCAGGAGACGCAGGCGGCAGAAGTAGATCTGCAGCCACGCCCCGTAGGAACCGAGGTTGGACAGGGTCTTGTAGTCCTCCGGCAGGCGCGTGAGCAGGTTCCGGACGAACGGCTCGGCAGCCAGCAGCTCCTCCGACACCCGGCCGGTGTTGGTGACCATCGACTGCAGCGTGGGCCGGGTCGTCGAGAGGAGGTCGGAGAGACCGTTGGTGACCCGAGACGTCTGCGTGAGAGCGTTGCCGATCGTGCCCTTCTGCTCGGCGAGCCCGGTCACCAGCTGCTGCAGCAGGTCGACGCTGGTGTCGAGTCCCGCGCGGTCGCCGTCGAGCGTCGCGAGCGTGGTGTTCAGGTTGTCGATGACGTCACCGATGAGCTGATCCCGGTCGGCGAGGGCATCGGTGAACGACGCGGTGTTGGACAGCAGGGTGTTCAGCGCCCCGCCCTGTCCCTGGAACACCGCGATCAGCGAGCTGGTGAGCGCGTTGACCTCGTCGGCGTTGAGGGTGCGGAACAGCGGCTTGAAGCCACCGACGAGCTTGTCGAGATCGAGCGCCGGTTCGGTCTGGGTGACCGGGATCTGCGCGCCGCCGCCGAGGAAGGTCGAGGTGTCGCCGGCCCCCTGCTGGAGCTCGAGATAGCGGTCACCGGTGAGGTTCTCGTAACGGATCAGTGCCCGAACGGATTTCGGGAGCGGGTACTGCTCGTCGACGGAGAAGGTGATCACTGCCTCGTTGGCACGGTTCAGCCCCACGTCGCCGACGGCCCCGACCTCGACGCCGGCGATCTTGACCTTGCTGCCCGACTTCATGGCCGAGGCACTGGTGAAGACCGCGGAAAACTCGTTCGACGCCCCGGAGCGGTAGCGGCTGAAGACCACGACCAGCGCGACGAACACCAGGATCATCACCACGGTGAACGCGCCGAGCTTGATGAGGATCGCGCGGAATGCGCGTGCGCGGTTATCCACGGGGCGGCTCCCCGAACAAGATCTGGAACAGCTTCTTCGAGTTCGCCTTCGGCTCGGTCCTGGGCTGGTAGGGCTGAGGTGCATTGTCGCCCACGAAGAACGGGGCGTGATCGGTGGTGCCCGGGTCGGACAGGCCACCCGCACAGGTGGGCGGTGCCTCGACCCCGACCTCGGGCAGGTCGTACGGGTAGGCGTAGGGGTCCCTACCGGGCAGCAGACCGGCGTCGAGCATCAGCATACCGTTGCGGCCGCCCATGAACGGCGCGGCGACCTCGGAGGCGATGGCGCCCGCGGTGAGGAAGCACTTGATGCCCGGCGAGTTGTAACCGAGCAGCGCCGCAATGGGATTCAGATCCGACAGCGCACCGATGAGGGTCTTCTTCGTCGGTGCGATGACGCCGTCGATGGTGTTGGCCATCCCGGTGGCGTTGATCAGCAGCGCGTCGAGGTTGGAGGTGTTGTCCACCAACGTGTTCCCGACGGTGGTGAAGTTGTCGACGGTGCGCATCAGGTCGGGCATCGAGTCGGCGTAGACGTTGGTGACCGTCGCGCCCTCGCGGAACAGCCGGTTCAGCGCCGGCAGATGCGGATTGGTCTTGCCCAACAGGGTGGTCAGCTGCTCGAGCGCCACACCGATGTCCTCTCCCTGACCCGACAGCGCGGTGTCGACTGCGCCGAGCGTCGCATTGAGCTTCTCCGGCTGCAGGTCGGCGAGCACCGAGACGAGTTGCTGGAAGACGGTGTTGAGTTCGACGACCACGCGGTCGGCCGGGATCTCCGCACCCGCTTTGAGCTCGCCCTCGGCTTCACCGGGTACGAAGAAGTTGACGGCCTTGGCACCGAAGATGGTGTTGGACTTGATATCGGCGACCACGTTGCCCGGGATCTTCGACATCGAATCGTCCGCGATGTCGAGGGTGAGGATCGCGTTGCCGCCCTGTTCCTCGATCTTGCCGACGCGTCCGACCTCGACCCCGCGCAGCTTGACCTTGGCGTCGGGGTTCATCACCAGACCGGCGCGCGGGGCGACCAGCGTGACCTGCTGGGTGCCCTTGAACGCGCCGAGGAACGATGCGCTGGCGCCGATGATCAGGAACAGCAGCGTCGCGACCATGGCGACTGCCGCCAGGCGACGGGTGGTCCGTGTGCGTTCTTGTTTTCTGCTCATGGTTCAGCCCGCCAGGTTGAACTTGCCGTCCGCGCCGTAGATGGCGAGGGAGGTGAGCAGGGTGATGACGACGACCACGACCAGCGAGGCACGCACCGCGTTGCCGACCGCGACGCCGACGCCGACGGGACCGCCGGAGGCGTTGTAGCCGTAGTAGGTGTGGATGAGCATGACCGCCACCGCCATACAGATCGCCTGCACGAAGGACCAGAGGATGTCCGACGGGATCAGGAAGGTGTCGAAGTAGTGGTCGTACACACCCGGCGACTGTCCGTAGAGGAACACCGTCGCCGAGCGGCTCGCGAGGAACGAGGCGAGCGAGGCCAGTGCGTAGAGCGGGATGATCGCGATGAGGCCGGCGACGATGCGGGTGCTGACGAGGTACGGGATCGAGGAGATGGCCATCGTCTCGAGGGCGTCGATCTCCTCCGACACCCGCATGGCGCCGAGCTGCGCGGTGGCGCCGGCACCGATGGTCGCCGCGAGGGCGATACCGGAGATCACCGGCACCGCGATGCGCACGTTGATGAAGGCCGAGAAGAAGCCGGTGAGCGCCTCGACACCGATGTTGGCCAGCGAACTGTATCCCTGGACGGCGATGGTGCCGCCGGTGAACAGCGTCAGGAAGCCGACCACCACGACGGTGCCGCCGATCATGGCGAGCGCACCGGTACCCATGGAGATCTCGGCGATGAGCCGGAGGGTCTCCTTCTTGTACTGCCTGACGGCACGGGGGATCGACACGACGCTGTCCCAGTAGAACAGTGCCTGATCGCCGATCTGGTCCCAGTCCTCGCCGGCGCGTTTCACCGCGACGCGCGCGGTCCGGAAGCGGGTGGTGAAAGGAAGTACCATTGCTCAGCCCGCCGTCGCTTTGAGTCCGACCGCGGTGACGACGACGTTGACGACGAACAGCGCCATGAACGAGTACACGACGGTCTCGTTGACGGCGTCGCCGACACCCTTCGCGCCTCCCTTGACGTTGAGTCCCTGGTAACAGCCGACCATGCCGGCGAAGAGGCCGAACAAGGCGGCCTTGACCATGGAGATCATCAGCTCACCGAAGCCGGTGAGCAGCGTCAGGTTGGCCACGAAGGCGCCCGGGTTCACGTCCTGCAGATAGACGGAGAAGATGAAGCCGCCGCCGATGCCGATGGTGCACACGAGGCTGTTCAGCAGCAACGCGACGCCGGTCGACGCCACGATGCGCGGCACGACGAGCCGGTGGATCGGGTTGATGCCCAGCACCTTCATCGCGTCGATCTCTTCGCGGATGGTGCGCGCACCGAGGTCGGCGCAGATGGCGGTGGCACCCGCACCCGCCACGATCAGCACGGTGACGATCGGGCCGATCTGGGTGATGGTGCCCAGGGCCGCGCCGGCACCGGACAGGTCCTGCGCGCCGATCTCGCGCAGCAGGATGTTCAGCGTGAAGCTGACGAGCACCGTGAAGGGGATGGCGACGAGCAGCGTCGGCACCATCGAGACACGGGCGATCGCCCACGATTGTTCTACTGTTTCCCGCCACTGAAACGGACGACGGAACAACTCGCGCGCCGATTCGACGCCGAGTGCCACGAAATCGCCGATCCCCCCAAGGGGCGTGGCCAGTTTGCTCAGCACCAGCGGACCCCCTTCACCCTCGCACCATCGCGAAACCTATCACGCAGAAACCTGACGAAATGGTCAGTTGACCAGAGCGCTCGCCGAGAACGTGCGTCCCGGATCGCGGTCGGCGAAATAGCCGGTCAGGGTCTTGGCGAGGTCGTCGGAAGACCATGCGTCGCCGTCGGCGGTGAACACCTCGTCGATCGTGGGCGCCGCCATGAGGGTGACCTTGGGGCCGTATACGACGAACACCTGGCCGGTGACGCCGTCGGAATCGGGTCCGGCGAGGTAGTTCACGAGCCGGACCACATGTGCTGGATCGAGCGGATCGACGCCGTCGGTCGGCGCGTCTCCGAAGACGTCCGCGGTCATCGCGGTCCGCGCACGCGGGCAGATGGCGTTGGCGCGGACGCCGTAACGCTTGAGTGCTCGCGACGCGGACAGCGTGAGCGCGGTGATGCCGGCCTTGGCGGCACCGTAATTGGCCTGTCCCTCGGGGCCGAGCAGCCCGGCCTCCGAGGAGGTGTTGATGATCCGGCCGTAGACCGGGCCACCAGCGGCCTTCGACGCCGCACGCCAGTGCGACGCCGCATTGCGATTGAGCAGGAAGTGGCCCCGCAGGTGAACGCGGATGACCAGATCCCACTCGTCGTCGGTCATGTTGAACAGCATCTTGTCGCGGACCACGCCTGCGTTGTTCACGACGATGTCGAGTGAGCCGAGCTGCTCGGTGGCCGCGGCCATGATGGCACTGGCGGTGGACGAGTCGCTGATGTCACCCCCGACGGCGACCGCGCGGCCACCGGCCGACGTGATCGTGTCGATGACATCACTCGAATCGAGCGCTGCCGGAAGGTCGTTCACCACGACCGTGGCACCTTCCGCCGCGAGGCCGATGGCCTCCGCCCGCCCGAGACCTGCACCTGCACCGGTGACGACCGCGACGCGACCGTCCAACGAGTAACCCACCCGACATTCCTCCTGAGCTGAAACTAGAACCTGTTCTAGCATGATTCCCCGTCGGATGGAACCGAACGGGAGTTCCAGCTGGGTCAGTCCTCCACGACCGTGAGGGCGGACTTGGGGCAGTTCGCCGCCACCTGTCGCAGTTCCTCGACGCGGTCCGCGGGGATCTCTTCTTGGAGAATGACCAGGTAATCGTCATCGTCCAGGTCGAAGAAGTCCGGCGCCATCCCCACACAGATGGCATTGGACTCGCACAGGTCGAAATCTGCCTTGATACGCATCAGAACCTTCTCCTCACCGGCTCGTCGCCTGTTGACGGGGCTGCCAGAACAGGTTAGAACGTGTTTCAGAAACTAGACGAGCCTTACCCCCATAACTTGACCACAAGCGGGGTCCGGACGCTAGCCACCCACCCATGGAGTTTCGATGCGAATCGCCTATACCGATCAACAGTCCGAGCTCCGGCGGGAGCTCCGCGCGTACTTCTCGAACCTGATGACCGAGGACCGCCGGGCCGCTCTGTCCGGCGGCGACGGTGGCGAGCTCGGCGAGGGTGACGCCTACCGCGACGTCGTCGAGCAGATGGGCGCCGACGGTTGGCTCGCCCTGGGCTGGCCCACCGAGTTCGGCGGCCAGAACCGTTCGATGATGGATCAGCTGATCTTCACCGACGAGGCCGCCATCGCGGGTGCGCCCGTACCGTTCCTGACCATCAACTCCGTGGCGCCGACGATCATGCACTACGGCACCGACGAGCAGAAGTCCTTCTTCCTGCCGCGCATCGCCGCGGGCAAGTTGCACTTCTCCATCGGCTACTCCGAGCCGGGCGCCGGTACCGATCTCGCCGCCCTGCGCACCACCGCGGTCCGCGACGGCGACGACTACGTGATCAACGGCCAGAAGATGTGGACCAGCCTGGTCCCGTACGCCGACTACATCTGGCTCGCCTGCCGCACCGACCCGTCGACGCTGCAGGAGGGCGGCAAGAAGCACAAGGGCATCTCGGTGCTCATCGTGCCGACGACCGCCGAGGGCTTCAGCTACACGCCGGTGCACACGATGTCCGGGGTCGACACCAGCGCCACCTACTACCAGGACGTGCGGGTGCCGGCATCGTCGGTGGTCGGCGAGGTGGGCGGCGGCTGGCCCCTGGTCACCAACCAGCTCAACAACGAGCGGGTCGCGCTGTGCAGCGCGGCACCGATCCAGACCGCTCTGCGCGAGACGATCGCCTGGGCGCAGCAGACCAAGACCGGCGACGGCCAACGCGTCATCGACGCCCCGTGGGTTCA
Source organism: Gordonia sp. CNJ-863 (assembly GCF_001942325.1). Lineage (NCBI taxonomy): Bacteria > Bacillati > Actinomycetota > Actinomycetes > Mycobacteriales > Gordoniaceae > Gordonia > Gordonia sp. CNJ-863. The sequence continues at coordinate 3,511 of NZ_MKKG01000077.1, read as the reverse complement.
GCAGAACCTGGCCCGGGTGCATGCGAAGGTCGAGTTCCTCAAGCTCATCAACTGGAAGATCGCCTCGGCGGCCAGTTCCGGCGGCGCGCCGTCGCCGGCCGACGCCTCGGCGACCAAGGTGTACGGCACCGAGTTCGCGACCGAGGCCTACCGCCTGCTCATGGAAGTCGTCGGCCCGGCCGCGACGCTGCGCGCCGGCAGCCCCGGCGCCCACATCAACGGTCGCCTCGAACGCTTCCAGCGCACCTCGCTGATCCTCACCTTCGGTGGCGGCACCAACGAGATCCAGCGCGACATCATCGCCATGCTCGCCCTCGGCCTGCCGCACCAGCGTCGCTGACCCCACCCTCGAAAAGGCTCTCCACCATGGACTTCTCCCTCCCCGAATCCGGTGACGACGTCCGCGGCCTGGCCCGCGACATCGCCACCTCCGTCAGCACGCCCGAACGCGTCGCCGACCTCGAGTCGACCCGCGCGCCGATCGACTCCGATCTCTGGCAGCAACTAGGCAGCGCCGGTCTGCTGGGACTCGAACTGTCGTCGGCGGCCGTCGGCGATGCCGGTGGCGACCTGAGCGTCATCGAGAACGCCCTCGTCGCAACCGAACTCGGCCGGGTGCTCGCACGGGTGCCGTTCGGCCAGCACGCGGTGGCCGCGCTGCCCGTGATCGCCGCACACGGTTCGTCCGGTCTGCGCGACCGGGTGCTGGCGTCCGCCGCGTCGGGTGGTCTCGTCGTGTCGGTGGCCATCGAGGAGGACCTGGGTTCGCCGACCGACTCCCCCACCACGACGCTCTCCTCCGACGGCTCCCGACTGTCCGGCGTCAAGGTCGGCGTGCCCTACGCCGAGGCAGCGGATCTGTTGCTGGTCAACGCAACCGGCCCCGACGGAGTCGTCGTGGTGGCGGTTCCCACCACCGCGGAAGGCATCCGGATCACCGCCACCCCGGCGACCGGCCTGATCCCCACCGCACACGTCGAGTTCGCCGACGTTCCCGTCGATTCCGACGCCGTGCTGGCGGGTTCGGACGTGGCCGACGCGCTTCGGGTCCGGGTGACGCTGGCCTGCAGCGCCGAGCAGACGGGCGTGGTGGGGCGCGCACTCGAGTTGACCGCCGAATACGCCCGTGAGCGTGAGCAGTTCGGTCGCGCGATCGGCTCGTTCCAGGCCGTCGCCCAGCGTCTGGCCGATGGGTACATCGATGCCCAGGGTCTCGCCCTGACCACCACGCAGGCCGCCTGGCTGCTGGCCAACTCGGACAATGCCGGTGAGATCAACAATGCGATCGCCACCGCCAAGTTCTGGGCCGCTGAAGCCGGTCATCGGGTCGCGCACACGACGGTGCACGTCCACGGCGGCGTCGGCCTCGACACCAGCCACCCGGTCCACCGGTACTTCCTGCGCGCCAAGCACAACGAGTTCGCCTACGGTTCGGCGACCGCGTCGGTGCGCGCCATCGGCACCGAGTTGGCCGCCACCCCGGCGTGAGCGTCTCGGGAGCCGTGACCCAGCGGTCCACGGTCGCCGGCCTGCTGGCCGACCTGTCCGCCGTGACCGATCGCGGTGTGCACTTCGAGGACGAATTCACCCCCTGGGCGCGTCATCTGGACGATGCCGCGGTCCGGGCCGGCGTCCTGCTCGAGTGGTTGTCGCCGGAGCGACCTCCACACGTCGGCGTACTGCTCTCCAACACAGCAGAATTCGCCGCCCTGTTCGCGGCCGCGGCACGGCACGGATTCGTCCTCGTCGGATTGAACACGACCCGCCGAGGAGCCGCGCTCGCGGCCGATGTCGCACGCGCCGACTGCCAGATCGTGCTGTACGGCAACGACACCCGCGAGTTGCTGACCGACGTCGACCTCGGCGATGTCCGCGTCGTCGACGTCGACGGGCGGGAGTGGTCGTCGGCGGTCTCTGCCGCTGCTGCGGCGCCGCTTGCCGAGGCTTCACCCGACGATCTGCTGATGCTGATCTTCACGTCGGGAACCACCGGCGATCCGAAGGCCGTGCGTTGCACCCATCGCACCTTCGCGGTCAGCGGACCGATGCTCGCCGAGCGTTTCGAGATCGGCGCCGACGACGTCGTCTATCTGTCGATGCCGATGTTCCACTCGAACGCGATGATCGCGGGCTGGAGTGTGGCAGTGGCCAGCGGTGCGTCGATCGCGTTGCGCCGCAGCTTCTCCGCGCGCGGCTTCGTCGCCGACCTCCACCGCTACGGCGTGACCTACGCCAACTATGTCGGCAAGCCCCTCAACTACATCCTCGCCACCGACCCGCATCCCGACGACGCATCGAGTTCACTGCGGATCATGTACGGCAACGAGGCGTCGGCGGTGGACCGGAAGCGATTCGCCGAGCGGTTCGGTTGCCGCGTCGTCGACGGATTCGGTTCCACCGAAGGCGGTGTCGCCATCACGCGTACGCCGGACACCCCGCACGACGCGCTGGGTCCCCTGCGTGAACCGACGGCCGTCGTCGACGTCGAGACCGGACAACCCGTGCCGACCGGTGTGATCGGCGAGATCGTGAACTCCTCCGGGCCGGGACTGTTCGCCGGCTACTACAACGATCCCGATTCCACCGCCGAACGCATGCACGGCGGCATCTACCACACGGGCGACCTGGCCTGGGTCGACGACGACGGCTACCTGCACTTCGCCGGCCGACTCGGTGACTGGCTGCGCGTCGACGGCGAGAACCTCGGCACCGGGCCCATCGAACGAATCCTGCTGCGGCATCCCGCGATCCGACAGGCCGCGGTGCACGGGGTTCCGGTGGAGATCGGCGACGAGATCGAGGCGGTGGTCGTCGTAGACGGAAGCCTGAACCCCGACGACTTCGCCGAGTTCCTCTCCGCGCAGGACGATCTCGGCCCGAAGCAATGGCCGCACCGTGTGCGGATCGTCGAATCGCTTCCCGAGACTGCGACGTTCAAGACCGTGAAGCGACTGCTCGCGTCGGACCCCACCCCGCCGACGTGGGTTCGTGACGGTCGCGCCTACCGCCCCTGACGCAAACCCTCCCCTTTTCCGTAAACCCGCCCCTCGCTAACGCATCCTGTCAGGCTGTTTGTGAGACACCTGGCGGGGTGTGTGGGGATCGGAATGGGTGATGACTATCAGTGTCGAGGTCGGCCGTACTCCTCGTGGGCAGCGGTCGTATCCACTCGGTTTCAAGGTCGAGTTCCTGCAGTTGTGGGATGCGGCAACGTTGGAACGCGGTGGCCGAGCCCGGTTGCTGCGCGAGCACGGTCTGTCGCGGGCCACGGTGCGGGGCTGGTTGCACTCGCGTGATCGGGGAGACTTTGAGGCGTCGATGGTGTCGGCAGCGCTGAAGTCGAAGGGATCGAGCCGCGTGGATGCTCAGGAACGAGCCGAGTTGGCGCGGTTACGCGCCGAGAATCAACGGCTGAAGAAGAAGGTCGAACAGGCCGAAGCCATTCAAGAGATCATGGGAAAAGCTATCGAGCTCATGGACGGGATCACCGCGAGCTCGACGAGCGAGGAGG
>NZ_MKKG01000076.1:0-1318 GCF_001942325.1 Gordonia sp. CNJ-863 | reverse complement strand
GCGTCGCTACCAGGGGCGGGCTCGACGGCGATCACAGTCGGTTCCCCCTTGGTGAGGGTTCCGGTCTTGTCGAACAGCACTGCGTCCACGGTGCGCATAGCTTCCAGGGCGAGGCGGTCTTTGATCAACACCCCCCCGCGGGCAGCGCGTTCGGTGGCGATGGCGACCACCAGCGGTATAGCCAGGCCGAGCGCGTGCGGGCAGGCGATGACCAGCACGGTGATCGTGCGGATGACCGCGTCATCGGGTTGACCGATCACCGTCCACACGATCGCGGTGATAACCGCAGCGGTCAGTGCGAACCAAAACAGCAGCGCGGCCGCGGAATCGGCGAGGCGTTGCGCACGTGACGACGAATTCTGGGCGTCGGTGACCAGCCGCTGGATACCGGCCAGCGCGGTGTTCTCACCGGTCGCGGTGACTTGCACGCGCAAACCGGAATCGGTGGCCACCGTTCCAGCGACGACCGGATCACCCCCGCCACGGCGGACGGTGCGCGATTCACCGGTCACCATTGATTCGTCGACCTCGGCGGTTCCGTCGATGACCAGGCCGTCGGCGGGAACGCTGGCACCAGGGCGCACGATCACCACATCCCCGACCTGCAACTGCGCCGGGGCCACAATGCTGATCTGTTCACCGTCGACGCGTTCGGCCTCATCAGGCAGCAGTGCCGCCAACGAGTCCAGCGCCGAGGTCGTCTGGGCCAGCGACCGCATCTCGATCCAATGCCCCAGCAGCATGATGACAATCAGCAGGGCCAGTTCCCACCAGAAGTCCAGTTCATGGTGCACAACCTCGAGACTGGCTCCCCACGAGGCGACGAAGGCCACCGTGATCGCCAGAGCGATCAGCAACATCATGCCCGGTGTGCGCGAGCGCACCTCGCTCACGGCCCCCGACAGGAACGGACGCCCGCCCCAGGCGAACATCACCGTGCCCAGTACCGGGGAAATCCATTGCACCACGACGGTATCGGGCAGCTGATAGCCGATGAGCATGGCAAACATCGGTGAGAACGCGACGACCGGCACCGCGAGGACGAGCATGATCCAGAACAACTGCCGGAACTGGCCCACATGGTCACCATGCCCGCCGTGCCCGTGACCGCCGTGACCACTGTGACTGTCGTGGCCGGCGTGGTCGCCGGAACCGTTATGGCGTTGTCCGGCAGAGGAATCGGGGTGGTGGTGTCCGGTGTGATCGAGCACCGCCTCGTGGTGCTCAACCTGGCCGTGGTGGTGCTGATCGGCGGCCGTGTGACCGGCGTGTTCAGCAGAGGTGTGCTCGTTCATGACGCCACCTTATACCCCTGGGG
>NZ_MKKG01000075.1:0-1368 GCF_001942325.1 Gordonia sp. CNJ-863 | reverse complement strand
CCACCGCCGCCTGCACGGCGAGATCGGGCACGTCCCACCCGTCGAGTACGAGACCACCTACTGGTCGACCCACACAGTCACCAGCTACCGTGAGAACCCGGTCCCGGCAGTCGCTGGAACCAAGTAACCGAGCCCCCAGCAAACCCGGGGCGATCCACTGGTGTTGCTCGACAACCCGTCCACGAAGGCCGAAGCCGGAACCGGCTCTGGACTTCTCAGCTTGGACAACAACGACCGCACTGCGCGAAACTGCCGAGAAGCGTACGCGCGACACGGCGTTGCGTGGGCTGACGTCGTGCATTGGAATGTTGTTCCGTTCCCTGTTGCCGGCGAGAAGAACGGCGGATCCACCCCGAGTGAACGTGTGCGTGCCGTTCGCTGGACACGTGAAGTCGTCGACCTGCTACCCAACCTCGAAATCGTGCTGCTACTCGGCGCGGCAGCCCGGGACGGATGGACACGAGCAGGAGTCAACCGACCCGGCGTGTACGTACCGGGCGGCAATATCCCGCACTGTTCCATGCGTGGATTGAACACCGCCGGTGGCAGGGAACGGTTCGAAGACGCGATTGGCGATGTTGCGCAACGTCTCCGACCCAACGGGTAATGCCATTTCCCGATTGGAATCGTGGCGCGGCCCCTCCATCTGAGTGGTGGCGCGCGTTCTGGTTCACTCGATGTCAATGGAGCTATACGAATCGACGTGTCGACCCCGCGTAGTCACCTGACGTGTTTGTCGAGAGTTTTGCAGAAGAATTCCGGAGTGCCTGAATGAACCCACCTGAGTCCCCATTTGTAGATATCCCTCGGAGCGAGTGGATCGCTTCAAACCGATCGGCGTTCGCGATCTGGGATGCGTACCCGGTCAGTCCGGGCCACGCCCTTGTGATCTCGCGCCGAGAGATCGAGGACTGGTGGGTCGCGACAGCCGAGGAGAAAGCAGACCTGTTCGGACTGGTCGACGAAGTGCGGGACGTGATCCTGGCGCAGCACGGTCCCGTCGACGGCTTTAACGTGGGTTTCAACGCCGGGCGTGCCGCCGGCCAAACGATCAAGCACCTCCATATCCATGTCATCCCTCGGCGACAAGGCGACGTTCCAGACCCGCGGGGAGGCGTTCGGCACGTCATCCCGGAACGGGGCAACTACTTGGCGCCGACTGAGCCACCGGATGGTGGCCTCGTACCGGCCTCGCCCGTCCTGATCGATGGTCGGGCCAAATACCTTCTTCCGGAGTTAGTTGTACTGCCCAGGCAGGTTGGTTGAGGGATTGCGACGACACGCGGTAGTGGGTCGTTGAACAGCGAAGGTCTCCCGTCGTGAAGTGGAGCTGCTACGACACACACTTCACAACCGGGAGACCTTCGT
>NZ_MKKG01000074.1:0-1467 GCF_001942325.1 Gordonia sp. CNJ-863 | reverse complement strand
GTATGGCGAGGCGAAGATCGCTCAGGGTTTGATCTCGGTGGGTGTGCCGGAGGACGAGGCGAGTCGTCGTGCTGCTGCCACGATCATCGGTGTGATGGCCGGTGGCACGGCTGGTGCTGTCGCGCTGGGTATTCCGGCAGCGGTTGTCGGAGCCGTGGGTGGTGCAGGTGTCGGCGCGGTCGCAGGGGCACTCATACTCGGTATCCCTACTTTCGGTGTCGAGGCACCGTACGGGGCTGGTGTTGGCGCTTTGATCGGCGCGGGAGTTGGTGGCGTTGGCGGTGCTGCGGCAGGCGCTGCTCTCGGTTTCGCACTCGGCGGCACTGCAGGCGGTCTCCTCGCGTACTCGCTCGGTGCCGGTGATCCGGGGGCGGATCCGGATGAACCCTGGCAACAGAACGGGCCTCGGCGTGCGGCGCCCGAGGCTGATGGGCCGAGCCAGTTCGAGTTCCACCTTTCACCTGAGGAAGCACGCCGCTCTGGTCTTCCTGCTGTCGATTATGTGGTCAACCACCGCGGGAACGTGAATCTCAAGCTCGGGACTTCAACCCATAAGTGGTCAGGTGAAGAGGCGCGAGCACCGTACGCGGTTCTAGGTCCGGGGGCTGAAAAGTCTGTTCGAGACTGGACCAGGGCGCAATCAGACAGCGTGAAGAAGGCGATTCCGGGTAGCGAGGTTCTGTGGCCGGCGGAAAGCACACGGTAGTTCGGGTGGCCATTGGTTCGGCCCTCACGAAGCCTGACGGACGCTTCCTGAGACGAATCAGCGCATAGAGACAGGCGGAGAGAAGATATGAAAAGATTGGCAGTGGCCGCGGCGGCGTCTGCAGTTGCTGCGACTGCAAGTTTGGTCGGGGCGGGGCAGGCGTCCGCCTCTCCTATACCTCACTTTCCTGCGTCGACTTCCTTCGGGACGTTCGGCGACCACTCCTTTTGTCATGGTGTCTTGAGGGTCGATGTCGACGCGCCGCCGCAAAAGCGCGGTGTCGTGCGGGTGACCGTTACCTCTCTTGGGTTCACAGGCAATGGGGCAACGTGGAAGCGAAACCCAAACTGTCGCATGCGAATTAACACGCTCTACAACGGTTCCGCGGGGCTTGGTCGGGAGAAGTGGGTCACCGCTTCGTTCGGTCCTCGTAGCGGCGCGAAGAAGGTTTGGGAAGTCGCCACGGGATCAGGTCCCGCGTCTATCGGTTTGACGACCTATTCGGTAAACAGTCCCGTCCGCGTGCGGCAGGGATACAACGGTGGCGCCTACGTGCTCGTTCCGTAGGGCGCGCCGTAATCCGGGTTGACTAGTGAAGTTCGCTGGGAGAGGGAGCGCAGCGGTGACCCAGAGTCGAGGTCGGCATCGTAGGCGTCGGGCGCCGAGTGGTCCGTTGTTGTCGGTGACGTCTGCTGTTGTGGCGGTGTCGATCACTGCTGGTGCGGGTGCGGCGTTCGCTGTTCCGGAGCAGGGTGGCACCG